>CALJQI010000308.1 GCA_937980285.1 uncultured Gammaproteobacteria bacterium
CTGAAGATCGCGGTGTTGATGCCGATCAGTTCGCCGCGCGCGTTGACCAGCGCGCCGCCGGAGTTGCCGGGATTGATCGCGGCGTCGGTCTGGATGAAGTTTTCGAAGGTATTGAGGCCGATACGATCTCGCCCGGTGGCGCTGATGATGCCCATGGTCACTGTCTGGCCGACGTTGAGCGGATTGCCGATCGCCAGCACCACGTCGCCCACGCGCAGGGTCCTGGAATCGGCGATCGTGATGCCGGCAAGCCCGCTCATCGGAATCTGCAGGATGGCGATGTCGGTTTCCCTGTCCTCGCCGATCAGCACCGCCTGGCTGCCGCGCCCGTCCGCCAGCGCGATCAGGATTTCATCGGCGCCGTCGATTACGTGCTGGTTGGTCAGGATGTAACCCTCGGAGCCGATCATCACTCCCGAACCGAGGTTGGTTTCGCTGCGACTGCGCTGGCGGCGTTGCAGCTGGTCACCGAAAAACTGGCTGAAGACCGGATCGTCGAGCAGCGGATGCTGCTTTTCCTGCACCGTCCTGGAGGTGTATATGGTGACCACCGAAGCAGCCGAGGAGGCGACCGCGTCGGCATAGGAAAAAATCGCGGCCCCGGAAGGGGGCGCCGCTACCACCTGTTGCTGCGCGCTGTCGCCGGATAAAAAGGCGAGGATTTCCGCCTTGCTGCGGTCGCTAACGGCAAAAAGGTAAAGCACTGCGAGCGCGAGTCCGATCAGGCCGAACTGAAAAAGAAACCCCGCGACTTTGATTAGTTTCATCGCGCGATAGTATCATAGCGATCTGGCAACGGGATGTTACGAAATGCAATTACAACAGCTTTGCGAATTCTGCGACGAGTACCTGAAAGTCGATGAATTTAATGACTATTGTCCGAACGGATTGCAGGTCGAGGCGAATCCGCAGGTGGAGAACATCGTCTGCGGAGTGACCGCCAGCCAGGCCCTGATCGAGGCGGCGATCGACGCCGGCGCGGACACCCTGCTGGTACATCACGGTTATTTCTGGAAAGGCGAGGCGCCGGCGATCAGCGGCGTCAAGGGACGCCGAATCGGCAGCCTGATACGTAATAACATCAACCTGCTGGCCTACCACCTGCCGCTGGACGCGCATGCCGAGGTTGGCAATAACGTGCAGTTGGCGAAACGCATGGGCTGGTCGATTGCCGACCGTTTCGGTGAACAGGAGCTGGTGCTCGAAGGCGTCCCGGCGCAGCCGCAAACGCTGCAGCAACTGTCGCAGGATATCGAGTCCCGGCTCGATACCCGTACGCTGGCGATTGCCGCCGGAGATCACGCCGTAAGCCGGCTCGCCTGGTGTACCGGCGCCGCCCAGGGCTTCATCGAGACCGCCGCCGCGCGCGGTGTCGACGCCTTCGTCAGCGGCGAGGTTTCGGAGCCGACCTTTCACCTGGCCCGTGAAATGGGAATCCATTACATCGCCGCCGGTCACCATGCGACCGAACGTTACGGGGTGCAGGCGCTGGCCGCCGAGATCGCCGGCCGATTCGGCATTCGCCAGCAATTTATCGATATCCCCAACCCGGTTTGACGGGAGGAGTTGTGCGATTCTCGCCGCGCGCTATCGCGAGCGCGCCGCGATAACAAACGCCGCTTGAAAAAAATTGCAATAATCCCCGCAAAATCCTTGCTTTAGCGCTGAATACGCTCGACGAAAAAGTCAAAGTAAGCTATGCTAGCGGCCGTTTTTTTATGACCGGGATAAAGACCTCGCGGACCGGAAGTTTGGCGCCGCACCGCAGGTCTTTTCTTTTTGGAACTCCAAACTTAACTGGGTAATTACTCGAATGTCTTCAGAAGTTGATAACAGTCGCAGGCGATTCCTGACTGCGGGCACGATGGTCGTGGGCGCCGTCGGCACCGTGATGGTGGCCGTACCGTTTGTAAAAAGCTGGAATCCCAGCGCGCGCGCCAAGTCCGCCGGTGCGCCGGTAGAGGCAAACATCAGCAAACTACAGCCAGGTCAGCTCATTATCGTCAAGTGGCGCGGCAAGCCGGTATGGGTAGTACGTCGCGATAAAAGCGCGCTGGCGACGCTGGAAAAAGTTGCCGACCAGTTGCGCGACGAGAATTCCGATGACAGCCTGCAGCCTGATTATGCCAAGAACTGGCATCGTTCGATCAAGGAGGAATACCTGATCATGGAGGGTATTTGTACCCATCTCGGTTGTTCACCGACTTATCGACCCGAAATCACAGCGGATTTTCAGGGCGGCTTTTTCTGCCCCTGTCACGGTTCCAAGTTCGATTTTGCCGGACGCGTTTACCAGGGCGTGCCGGCGCCGACCAACCTGACCATCCCGCCGCACTACTTCGTTAGTGACGACGTGATTCTTATTGGCGAGGATGGAGTAGCATAATGAGCGAAAAACAAACAGGCACTGGCCTCATCGGCTGGATCGACGCGCGTTTCCCGCTGACCAAGATGTTCGAGGAGCATCTGTCGAAGTACTACGCGCCGAAAAACTTTAATTTCTGGTACTTCTTCGGTTCGCTGGCGCTGCTGGTGCTGGTGCTTCAGATCGTCACCGGAATTTTCCTGACCATGCACTACAAGCCCGATGGCGACCTGGCTTTCGCTTCGGTCGAGTACATCATGCGCGATGTCGACTGGGGCTGGCTGCTTCGTTACCTGCATTCGACCGGCGCTTCCGCGTTTTTCATAGTGGTCTATTTGCATATGTTCCGCGCGCTGATCTACGGTTCCTACCAGAAACCACGCGAGCTGATCTGGATCTTTGGCATGTTCATCTTCCTGGCGTTGATGGCCGAGGGCTTCATGGGTTACCTGCTGCCCTGGGGGCAAATGTCTTACTGGGGCGCGCAGGTCATCATCTCGCTGTTCGGCGCGATTCCGCTGGTCGGCGACGAGCTGACGCTGTGGATTCGCGGCGACTTCGTCATTTCCGACGCCACCCTGAATCGTTTCTTCGCGCTGCACGTAATCGCGGTGCCGCTGGTGCTGCTGATGCTGGTGGTAATGCATATCATCGCGCTGCACGAAGTCGGTTCGAACAATCCCGACGGTGTCGAAATCAAGAAAAACAAGGATGAAAACGGCATCCCGCTGGACGGCATCCCGTTCCATCCCTACTACTCGGTGAAGGATATCGTCGGCGTTGTCGTATTCCTGATCCTGTTCAGCGTGGTCGTGTTTTTCATGCCGGAGATGGGCGGCTATTTCCTCGAGTACGCCAATTTCGTGCCCGCCAACCAGTTCAAGACGCCTGAACACATCGCGCCGGTATGGTACTTCACGCCGTTTTACGCGATCCTGCGCGCGATTCCGGACAAGCTGATAGGCGTCATCGCGATGTTCGCCTCGATCGGCGTGCTGTTTTTCCTGCCGTGGATCGATCGCGGCAAGGTCAAGTCGATACGTTACCGTTCGGGCGCCTTCAAGTTGTTGATCGTGATGCTGGTTGTCAGTTTCATCGGCCTCGGTTACCTCGGCGCATTGCCGGCCACCGAGACCCGCACCATGTTCGCGCGCCTGTTCAGCGTCGGCTACTTCGGGTTCTTCCTCGGCCTGTGGTGGATAAGCAAGAATGAAAATACCACACCGGTTCCTGAGAGGGTGCACTAAGGAAAAAAGTATTAATTATTGTTGCCGGCCTTGGCCTGTGGTTACCCGCGATCGGCTGGAGTGCAGGCGGCGGGCACACTTATCCAGACGATAAAATTGAAATCGACTGGAACGACAAGGCCGCCCTGCAGCGTGGCGCGCGTACCTTCGTCAATTACTGCATGAGTTGCCACGGGGCGTCGTATTCGCGCTATAACCGGGTCGGAAGCGACCTCGGCATTTCGGACG
>CALJQI010000309.1 GCA_937980285.1 uncultured Gammaproteobacteria bacterium
ACACGTTTGTCCCTGGCAGTTTACTGCCAGGGTTTTTTTTCGGTCGTCAGGAAAGGGTCGACAGGTCCAGATCCAGCCATTTGCGACACTTTTGTTCGAGCTGTTCGAGTCCCTGGTGGTTCAGGGTCGACAGGGTCGAAATCGTTTGCTCGGGTCCGGGCAGCAGTGAACGGGTAGCGAACACCGCTTTCTGCACGGAGGAGCGCGATAACTTGTCGGACTTGGTCAACAGAATATGCAGCGGCAGGCTATCGCCCATCATGTCGATTAGAGCCTGGTCGAGGTCGCCGATACCGCGACGTATGTCGACCACGATAACAAGGCCCCTGAGCGCCCGTCGCTGCAGCAGAAAAGTCGAAAGTACCTGGTCCCAGTGGTTTCGCAATTTTTTCGAAACCTTTGCGAAGCCGTAACCGGGAAGATCGACCAGCCGGTTCTGCGCATCGAGCTCGAAAAAGTTGATCAATTGGGTGCGCCCCGGGGTTTTGCTGGTTTTACAGAGGTTTTTCTGGCGCGTCAGGCAATTGATCGCGCTCGATTTGCCGGCATTCGAGCGCCCGGCGAAAGCTATTTCAGCACCGCTGTCCGGGGGTAGCTGCGATAATTCGAAGGCGCTGGTAACAAACCTTGCCTGCTTGAAGGAAATACTCATGATTGCGACCGGGTTAATGTTGAACGAGCGGCCGGGGTATGATATACATTTGCGCCCGAAATTTCCGTACGTTTTCCCCCAGGAGAAACAATGAAAGCGAGCCAAATTGGAGCTATCGTGCTGGTCTTGTCCGGCCTGATACCTTTCACCGCCAATGCCGGTGACATCGAAGCAGGTAAAACAAAGAGCGCCGTATGCGCCGCTTGTCACGGAGCGAATGGAAATAGTTCGAATCCAGCCTGGCCGTCGCTTGCCGGTCAGAACGCGGCCTATACTTACAAGCAGTTGGTCGACTTCAAGGAAGGCCGACGCCAGGATGCCACGATGACTGGCATGGTGGCATTGCTGAACGACGACGATATGAAAAATGTCGCGGCCTTCTACGAAAGCCAGCAGCCGAAATCGGCCGCCTTCGACGCTGAACTGATCGCAGCCGGCGAAAATATCTACCGCGGCGGCATTACCGAAACCAGCGTTGCCGCCTGCATGGGCTGCCACGCACCCGGCGGCACGGGTAACGGCCCGGCCGGCTGGCCGTCTCTGAAAGGTCAGCATCCCGACTACATCGTCAAACAGCTCAAGGCCTTCAAGCAGGGAATCCGTGCCAACGATACCGGCAAAATGATGCGTAACGTTTCGGCGCGCATGTCGGAAATGGAAATGAAGTCGGTTGCCGCCTATATCGCGGGTATCCAGTAAGCGCGACCGGAAAAGACGTTCAGCGGGTATTAACCTGACCGCAGATAGGCTGCGATTAAACTATTCGCGGTAGATCTGGTCACTAGGTGAGCAATTTGATTCAGGAGATTCATTATGATTAAGCGTTGGCTTTTGGGGTATGTCGCCCTGATGTTGGTATCGGGTAGCGTTATGGCGCAATCGGCCTTTGTCGAAGGCACCGACTACCAGACCATTTCACCGGCCGTCAAAACCGCACAGCCCGACAAGGTGGTTGTAACCGAGGTATTCTGGTACGGCTGCCCGCACTGTTTCAGATTCGAACCTTATATCGAGCGTTGGGCCGCAAGCCAGTCCGAAGGCGTGATCTTCGAACAGATGCCGTCATCGCTGAATCCCCGTTGGACCGAGCATGCGCGCGCCTATTACGCGTTCAAGATGATGAATGTGCTCGATCAGACCCACAAGGCGCTGTTCGACGCGATTCATCTCAAGCGCCAGCGTCTCACCAGTCTCGACACGCTCGCCGAATTCGTCGCCGAGCTGGGACTTGACGAAAAGCTGTTCCGTGAAAACTATTTTTCCTTCCCGGTTGAAACCCAGATTCGAAAAAATATCCAGCGAGAAAAGCGCTACGGTCATCGCGGTGTGCCGGCGGTAATCGTCAATGGAAAATACCTGGTATCGGCCTCGCTTGCCGGCAGCAACGAACGCATGATTCAAATCATGGATTACCTGGTAGCGAAAGAGATGGCGCAGTAAAAACAGTCAGCTGGTGTTCCAGCTGAAGCGCGCGATGGCAATATTGCCCTTGCCGTGAAATTCCACTGACTCGCATAAATCCTGGATCAGCATGATGCCGCGACCGCTGAGGTCGGTCTCGCGCGCCTTCGACTGCTTCCGGTTTTCGTAATCGAAACCCTTGCCGCTGTCTTCGATGCGCAACAGGATGCTGCGCCGGCTCGATTCCTGCTCAACCGAAAGGTTGAAAATCACGTAACCGCTGTCCAGGTTGGCCAGACGGCTCTCGCGGGTCTGAAAATAGGATTCGAAACCCTCCGGGTCCGTCTTCAGGTTTGAATCGAGTCCGAGCACGCCGTGATCGAGCGCGTTGACATAAAGCTCGGTCATGACGGTAAACAGGGATTGCCTTTCGGTCTCGAGTTCCTCCATTTCCATCAGGTAACTGACCAGTATCGGTACCGGGTTGGTTTCGCGTAGCCGGCTGCCATTGAAGCGCATCGACAGTTTCCACTCACCGCGATCGCTGATCATGTGGGTAGAAGGCTTGATGTAGTCGTGCACCTCGATTTCGGGCAGGACGTCATGTACGCAGGTGATTTCCACCAGTGTAACATCGTCCGCCTGGGTGGTGATATTGCCGCAAAACTGATCGAGGTCGGTAAACACCTGGTCGAAGATACTGTTTTTTGGCGCATCGGCGATCGACTGGTACAGGCGATCGCTGCCGAACTCCTGGTCGCTGGCGTTGCGCGCTTCGGTGAGGCCGTCGCTATGCATCAGGATCTTGTCGTTGTAGGAAATCGGTGCGTACTGCAGGATTTCCTTGGCATCGAAGCTGGCGTCTACCCCCAGCGGCAGGCCGGTAGATTTCAGCCGATGCTTGATCCGATGGGTCTCGCCGTCGACGATGATGACATCCGGCATGCCGGCGTTGAATACGCGTACGTGTTCGAGGTCGTGATTGACGACCACCAGCTGCGCGCCGAAAAACATACCGACCGGCAGCATGGATTTCAGCTTCTTGTTAATTCCGGTAAGAATTTCTTCCGGGCTGAAGCCCTTGGTGGTCATCGCGCGGAACACTTCTGAAACCGGCATTGCGCCGAGCGCGGCGAGCAGTCCGTGACCGGTGAAATCGCCGGTCAGGAAGTACAGGTCGCGCGACGGAGAGTAGGCAGACAAGACCATATCCCCGCTGAATATGCCGGCCGGACGCACGACCTGTTTTATATAGGGATTCTCGATATTGGAGCTTTGAATGGCGTTGATGAACACCGATTCGGCAATCTCCTGCTCACGGTGAATCATGCTGTACATGCCCTGGACTTCTCGATTCAACACCGCGATACGCTGCATCGAACGAATCTTGCTTTGCAGAATCACCCTGTCGTAGGGTTTGACCAGGAAATCGTCGCCGCCGGCCTCGATGCATTGCGCCAGCGCCTCTTCATCGTTCATCGCGGTCAGGAAAATCACCGGCACGAAATGATTTATCGAAGCCGCCTTGATCTGGCGCGTGGCCTCGTAACCGTCTAGCACCGGCATCATGACGTCCATAAAGATAATGCTTGGATTTTCCTGGTGGAAGAGATCGATGGCTTCCTGTCCATTGACGGCTTCGATGGTCTGGTAACCCTGTTTTACCAGCAACGACTTCAAAATTAGCCGATTGGTTTTTTCGTCGTCGACAATCAGGGCTTTGCCGAGGGAGGGGTTACTCATATCGAAATGCGAACCGGTAACAGCGGGGCAATCATATTACCGGCAAAAACGCTTGATCCTAGTCTGGTTATCTTTATTTGTTTAGTACATACGGCACCGAAATCAAGCCCGGCCCGTCGTTCGCAGCGAGCTTTAATCGGGCCAGCCGAGCTTTTGCGCGAGCCCCGAGTGCCGCCGGGTGAGCCTGCCAATGGCCCCGGCCATGACCTTCGCGCCGCCGTGCAGAACGAACTGTTTGCGCGCGCGCGTTACCGCGGTGTAGACCAGTTCGCGAGACAGTACTTCCGATTCCGCGTCCGCGGGCATGATCAACAGCACCGAATCGAACTCCGAACCCTGGGATTTGTGCACCGTGCTGGCCCAGGCCGGGGTGAACCCGGGCAAACGGTTGATGGCGAGATCGCGAATGCCTTGCGTCGCGTCCCTGAAACAGGCGCGCAGGCCCTGGTCGTGGGACCACAGGATACCGGTATCGCCATTGTACAGGCCCAGCTGGTGGTGATTACGGGTAATCATGATGGGCATACCGTGGTAGAGGGCCGATTCCGCGATTTCGTTACGCGCCAGCAGGGCGCGGGAAATCGTCTGGTTAAGCGATTCGACACCGAGCGGCCCCAGGTTGGTGGCGCATAACACGCGGGTGCTTTCATAGATGTCGAGCGCATCGGCGGCGGTATGGCTGGTGAAAACTGGCTGGTAGGAGTCGTATATCCAGTTCAGCGCCTGCGCATGAACTCGATCGGGTTGCTCCGAATACCAGCGCAGCCCGCGCTGCCCTTGCGCCAGCAGTTCGATGGCCTCAGCGCCATCGCCGTGGTTGACGAGGTCGGCCAGTTCGCCGATTGCCGTGTCCTTACCGAA
>CALJQI010000310.1 GCA_937980285.1 uncultured Gammaproteobacteria bacterium
GCGGAGCAAAGCTTTCGGCAGCAATTTTGAAGTGCTGAAACAATTGACATCGACCGCCGGCGAGGTGCTGGCATTATCAGGTCCACGCAGCCCTTATCAGGCCGGAAAATTGGGTGTTGTCGAAAAAGACGCCTACGCGGATCTGATACTGGTCGATGGTAATCCGTTGGAGGATATATCCGTTATTGGCGGCACTGACAAATGGTTTGATGCCGATCCCGAGTTCAAGCTGATACCCACCATTCACCTGATCATGAAGGACGGCAATATCTATCGTAACGAGATCGACGGACGCCTGTCGCCAGCGGCTATCAGCTATCCGGGAATGCGCTACGAAGGGATAATCGAATCACCCGGCACTCCATACTGATCGGATAACCCTTGCTCCCGTCAACCCCGCTTTTACAATCGAAAGGGGTCGGTAACAAATGATTCTTATTCGCATTTGTCACCGACCCTAATCTTCGCTTCAGTATCAAGCAAGGATAGAATCGAATGGACAGGAAACGCCGGCTAATCCTGCAGTCCGGATCGCTTTTGGGTCTCGGACTCGCCGGAATGCCGGTCGCCATCCCTGGTGACGACCAAAGGCCGCTTAACCGCATTGCCTTCGGCTCCTGTGCCTTTCAGTCGGTGCCGCAGCCGATTTTCAGGCAAATCGCGGCGCTGAAGCCCGATCTTTACCTGAGTCTCGGCGATACGATCTACGCCGACTACGACATCGAGAAAAAGCAGCCCTACGATGTCACCCCGGAAAGCCTGCGCCGGGAATGGCAGGTGCTTGCCGATAACCCCGACTGGAAGCACCTGGTCAACCGGGTGCCGCTGTTGGCAACCTGGGATAATCACGATTACGGTCATTACCAGGCTGGCGCAGAGTTTCCACTGAAGCGTGAATCGAAACAGATAGTTCTCGATTTTCTGGGTGAACCCGCCGATTCCCCACGGCGCCAGCGCGAAGGAATTTACGATGTAAATCTTTTCGGTCCGGCGGGGCGGAGGCTGCAGGTGATCCTGCTCGACACGCGGACATTCAAGACCCCGCAAACCCTTGCGCCGCGGCCACCGGATGCCAAAGGCAGCCTCGGCAAGTACGCGGCCAATTCCGATCCGGATGCTACGGTGCTCGGCGCGGCACAGTGGAGCTGGCTCGAACAGCAGCTTGCGCAGCCGGCCGAATTGCGCCTGCTAGTATCGAGTGGCCAGGTCGTGGCCGACGCAAAAGGCATGGACGAGTGGGGGAATTACCCACTCGAGCGCCAGCGCCTGATCGATTCGATTCGTGATATCTCTCCTGGCAATACGGTCCTGTTGTCAGGCAATGTCCATTTCGCCGAGATATCGCGATATAGCGTTGGCGAATTCGAATTACTGGATTTTACTTCCAGTGGTCTGACTCATTTCAATTCGACCTATCCCGAGGCGCAGAACCGCTGGCGTGTTGCAGGTCCCTATGCGGGAGAAAACTTTGGCCTGATCGAAATTGACTGGGATTCGGATCGAAAGCCGCGCGTCTTACTGAAAGCCATGAACATCAATGGCGAATCCGTCTTCGAGTACCGCTGGAGTCGACGCTGACCTGAGGGAGATTGCCTGGCTTCGGCTAGTGCTTTCGCTCCGCTCACGGTGATGACCGGAAAAGTTTTGCTGACGGTTAGCTTAATTGGGTGATTTGTCGATTGTCACCGAAATTCCTAGCAGGTATTCTTTTTCGGGAATTCGAAATACAAGCCAGATGAAAATGTTGTTACGCAATCTTAGTTATGTCCTGCTGGTGGTTTTGCTCGTTGCCTGCGCGACCAACCCGGTAACCGGCCGCAAGCAGTTGATGCTGGTCTCCGAAAAGCAGTCGATCAGCGCCTCCCGCGAAGCCTATGTCAAGATGCTTGCGCCGCTGGAAGAAGACGGCAAGGTCGATAGCGACCCGGAGCTGACCGAGCGAATCAACCTGATTACCTCTAAGCTGATTGCGCAGGCGCTGATATATCGCCCGGAAACCGAGAACTGGGACTGGCGGGTGAAAATTATCGACGACCCTGAAACCATAAACGCCTTTTGCATGGCCGGCGGCAAGATGGCGATTTACACCGGCATGGTGCAGAAGCTCGACGCCACCGACGACGAGCTGGCGCAGGTCATGGGGCACGAGATCGCCCACGCACTGTCGGCGCATACCGCCGAACGCATGTCGATTGCGCTCGCCACCAGTCTCGCGGTGACCGGATTTGCCCTGACCCGCGACCAGCCCGAGGTCGTGCTCGCCGGCGCCTCGCTGGCGGCGGCGCTGGCGATCCAGCTGCCCAATAGCCGCGCGTCGGAATCGGAAGCGGACGTAATCGGCATCGAGCTCGCCGCGCGCGCGGGATACAATCCGAACGCCGCCGTGACGCTGTGGAAAAAAATGGCCAGCGCCACCGGTAACGAAGGCAGTTTCGATTTTCTCAGCAGCCATCCGGCACCGAGCAAGCGTATGGAAACCTTGCGCAAGCTGATACCGAAGATGATGCCGTATTACGAGGCGAAAGGAGAGCGCCCGGTATATCCGCTGAAAACCGACTAGCGCGCCATTGTCGTTATCGTCATTCCCGCATCGATCGGCGTGCTCGCTGGTTTAAGTGTCATCGCGAGCGCCAGTACTACAGGGGGCGGCGACAATTGCTTATCTGCCGGTTTAGATTTCAAGGCCAGTCTGGCAGACTGCCCCGCTTATCCCGATTTTTCGCCCTGTGTAAACCGATGCTCATGGTGTTGCGATGCGAACCCGCTTAGTCGATCGATTTCGACATAACTCAAGCGCCGCCAGGTGTCGCGCGCTGCATTCAGTTCGGATATCAGCAAATCGATCAGGAAAGTGCTGGGCTTGTAGAAATACAACTCGCCGTAAATCGGCGCCTCGCTGAGCGCAAGAAAGCCCAGGCATTCCAGGGCGCGGTTGCGTGTCAGTTCATCATCGAAGCGAGGTTGGCCGATGTCGTATCCCGTTTTGCTGCTCCGCCGGGCCGACAGGCTGTTGTCAAACCCAGGCCTGCGCGCCGGCGCAATCTCGCGCTCGAAAACATGGTCCAGCAGATCGAAGCTCGCCTGTTGGGGAGTATGCGAACCCGGGGCTATGATGCCGTCGACGGTAATCGACGGCAGCCTGCCCGGCTTGACGAAGGCGTAGTGCTCGCCCGAGCGCACGGCGACGAAATGATCGATCCAGATACCGTGGCGCGCCACGCCCTGGGCGATAACGCCGGCGCGGTTGATCATCTCCACTATCGGCGCACTGCTGCCGTCGAGAATCGGCACTTCAGCGCCGCTTACCTCGATCAGGGCGTTATCGACGCCGCAGCCGCGCAATGCGGCCAGCACGTGTTCGACCCTGCTGATGCTGACACCATAATCGTTGCCGAGCACGGTACAGGGGTGTGTGTCGAAGACGTTTTTCCAGCTGGCGGAAATGAGCGCGCGCGATATCTCTACGTCACGGCGCAGAAAAGAAATCCCGCTATTGGCCGGCGCCGGCAGAATTTTCAGCGACACTTCGTTGCCACTTTGCAAGCCGTGGCCGGTGCACTGAATCTCCTCCCTCAGGGTGCCCTGTATGGCACGAATATCGTTTCTCGTGTAAAGCATGGTAAAAGCCTCGAAGTCATAAATCCTGGTTTGCAACTATGTGGTCGAGTGCTGCGGGAGCGGGAATCCCGGCGCGCCAATCGCTTGTCCTTAAGCCGGAATTTATGGCGCTGATTGCACTGCAAGGATTTCGTCTGCCCTGTCGAATGCGAAAAGCCGGCAATCGGTCTGAGTTTCAGCTTCCCGGAGACGCCGGTCTTCGAATCGAATCCCGATTCCCCGGCGCTCCAGGTCGCAGCGGAAGATGCGAAGTCGATTGCGGGCATTGCTTGTCTCTACGAGGCGTTTAACTCGTTTCCGGCTGGTGCAGTTGCTTTTCATTCGACGTATACTGTCGGCAGTTTTTTGCTTTGGAGAGACAAGATGAGTGCGAATGGGATCTGGAAAATAGAAATGCTCGGGCCCTACGGTTGGGAATCAACGGCGACCGCATTTATGCAGGATGGCAAGTATCAATCCGGATCGCGGAATCATTACACCG
>CALJQI010000311.1 GCA_937980285.1 uncultured Gammaproteobacteria bacterium
GTTTCTTCAGGTTCGCCTGCGGACTCGCGTCCTTCGGCAGGTAAGGCTTGAGCAATTCATACTGTTGCTGCCTGATGTCGGCCAGTTCCTGCTCCAGCGACTGCAGCGCCACCGCCTTGTTATAGCCCGCGAAGATCAGCAACGTCGCGAACAGCAGCGCGATCCATTTCCAGGCCCTGCCGAGCCCGTACCATTTCGACGCCAGCTGGTACTCGCGTTGCTGTAAATCGATCAGCGGCCCGTCGGCAAACCCGGGCTTGATCGAATCGAGCGCGTGACGCAGCAGCTCGTAGCCCTCGAGCTCGGGAGTCGGCTCGAGTTCGCCGGCATAGTAGCGGATTCGATTGCTGTCGATATCGCGTTTGACCAGCTCCAGCATGGCCGGCAAGGCTTGCGCATGACACTTGAGCCCGCGGTAGTTACCGTAACGCAGCAGGCAACCGTCGTGGCCCTCGGTGAGCGCGATGCCTTCCCCCTGCCAGGGACATAGAAACAGTTCCGGGATCACCTGGATCAGGCGCAAACCGTTTTTCTGCGCCAGCTCCATGCATCGCGCCATGATGGTTCGCGACACCACCGCCACGGAAACGGGATTCTCGTTACTGTCGCCAACAGCAAAATGCTGCGACTCGATATCGGTCGCCAGCTGGTCCTCGACCTGGAACTCGATCGCGCTCAGCACCTGTCGGCCCGCCTTTTCCGGCAGCTCGACCTGGGCCAGGTAAACGCATTGCTGCGGGATCACGATTATGACCGGGTTGGGGTTTTGCGAAGCGACCGCGGCCAGCTCGCTGTCGGCGGCAGTCCGCCAGTCGAGTTCGGCGCTGCCCGAAACCTCGTCGTAGTTGGCCCAGCGGAAATCCGCCAGCGCCTCGTCGGTAAACTGTATGATCAGGCGCATGTCAGAATACACCCAGGGTACGATTCATCACGGTGGTGACACCTTTGTCGTCACGATAAATAAGCGAACTCAGATTATAGACCTGCTCGCCCAGTGTTACCTGCCCGTATGCGCGAAAATATTTAGTTTGTACTCCCAGTCCCTCCTCCTGCACCGGAAACTCCAGGCGTTCGATGAAATCGCCAACGCTGTCATAAACCGAGTCTTCGCGCTGCTCGATGAACTCGCCGGCATCGCCGTCGGGACCGAGGCTCTCGAAAACGACTTTCGACATGGTATTGACGTTTAAGTCGGAAGGTGCGGGTAAGGCGGTAATATAAGGTCTCAGTTTCTCGTAATCCTCGGCTTCGAAGTTGAACACCAGCAGCAATTCGCTGATGTCGGCCATTTCGCGGTTGGCAACGCGGTAGGATTCGTAGTTTTCCTCCATGCCGTCCGGGTAGCGGATCTCGGAATCCTCGTCGATCCAGTCCATCAGCGCAGGGATGAAATCAGCGTCGACGCCGAGATTATCGCACAGGCGTTCGAACCTCTCTAACGCGACCTCGGAAATGACAATGGTGTTGAGATTGAACTTGGCCTGCTCGTCCTCGAGGTAGCCGGTAAAGAAACCGCCCTGGAACGGTTGCCCCATGACGCCGTTGGCCCAGCTTTCGTCGAGGCTGTCTACATCGGAGTCCTTTCGATCTTCGCGCAGGATGACGCGCGCGTAATCCTCCATCCCCACCGACAGCACGGTGGCGCGATCCATGGTATAGATATGGCCGGTCTTGCGGATGGTGAATTTTTCCTCATGGATGATGCTGACCGCGATGGTGGTGGCGATCACCACGATCATCAACGCCAGCAGCAGCGCCAGCCCGCTTTGTTTGCGCCGACTAGAGAACACCCTGGGGTACCTCCAGCTGGCGCAGGATCAGGCCCATGTCTGGCAGTTCGAGCTGGATCGCCAGCAGTATCGGGTCGCCGTCGCTGTAACCCGGGTCTGCAGTCCAACTGCGGACCAGCTTGTCGGCCGGGTTCTGGAAGCCGATTTCCATCGATTCGACGTTATCGAGCAGAACCACCTGCACCGGCTCTTCGGCGATGCCCTGGTCGAGAGAAATCCAGTGGCGGCGCAGCAGCTTGTTATCGACGACCAGGTACTGCACGCGCTGCAGGCTGCTGCGCGACAGGCCGCGCGGGTTGCTCCAGCCGCCGCGGGTGAAGGTGATGGTGTCGTTTTCGATGATAATGTTTTCCTTGCGGTCACCGAACTGGTCGCGGATGCCGCGCGGCGATACCTGCATCCAGTCGCGCGTGAAATAGACCACCGCGAACTGCAAGTCGGAAAGACGGCTATTGGCATCGGCTACCGACTGCCCGTTGCGCGTCATCTGGCCGAGCCCGCCGAAGGCGATAACGCCCATGAGCGCGAAAATCGACACCGCGACCACCATCTCGAACAACGTGAAGCCCTTGCAGCGCTTCATGGCGAGGCTGCGGCGGCGCTGGCGCCCGGGTGGCGCCGATACGACAGGATTCGACAGGCGGTTGCCAGAAAATGGGCTTCGAAGCTTCATAACTGGCCGATAAACCCGGTGACGCTAGCCTTGACGCCATCCTCACCCTTGAGCAATACATCGACCTCGATCTGGCGCAGCGCGGGATCGGCAGTGGCGGAAATCTTCATCTCGTAAATCCACACGGCGTTGGCCATTTCGACCTCTCCGGTGCGGGTCGAGGCGTTGTTCCAGGTGCGTTTGGCGCGATACAGGGCGATCTGGTTTTGCGCAACCCAGCTGGCGATGGTCTTTTGCTTGAGCTGCGACGACTTCCAGCCAGACTCGCCGGTGGTGTTGATTACCGCGCC
>CALJQI010000312.1 GCA_937980285.1 uncultured Gammaproteobacteria bacterium
GTAGATCGACCAGGCGTGCAGTCCCCAGTGCAGATTGGTAATAACCATCGCGTTACGCGCGGCCATGGCGGTTTCGCCCTCGCCGACGGGTGGCGTCATGAAGTGATAAATCGGTTCGGCGACGCCCCAGAAAAGCAGCCCTGAACCCATGCCGGCGGCAAACAGCATCGCCACCCAGGAGCCGGTACTGAACTCGGGCTCGTCATCGTCGTCGCCGAGTTTAATGCTGCCGTATTTGGAAAAGGCCATATAGGCCATGATCACCAGAAAGCCCGTGCACAGGGCGAGAAAATACCAGTCGAGCGCGGTAAGCGAGTAGTTGACCAGCCACTGCGCGGAGCCGGTCATCGAGTCGGGGTCTGCAACCCCCCAGATGGCGATTGCGGCACACAGCACCAGCGAAACAAGCATTACGGTATTCATGCGATAGACCCCCTTATATTTGAACCAGTCGAGCTTTGTTTTTATATTGTTCGCGCTCAGGCAGGGATTATGACTGCGTTTCGCTGTCTACATCGGCGCTTGGTAATTGCTCGGGCTAGAATAAACCCAAACCGCGCTCAAGTCTAATTGGCGCGAAGGTCCAATGGCCGCGCGCCTGCGCGGTCGTGTTCGAGGTGATTCGATACCCGCTAAAAAGGCTTATCGGGCGGCGATAATGCCGATTTCCACCAGCAGGCCGGGCTGCGCGAGACGCGCCTCGATACAGGCGCGTGCTGGGGCGTATCCCGGGGGCATCCAGGCCTCCCAGACGTGGTTCATCTCGCCGAAGTAAGCCATGTTCGATAGCCAGATTTGCGCCGACAATATTTTACTTTTGTCGGAACCGGCCTCATTGAGATACTCGTCGATTTTTTCCAGCACTTGCTCGGTTTGCGTGGTAATGTCTGCTTCCTGGTCGTTCGCGACCTGCCCGGCGAGGTAAATTGTATCGCCGTGAATCACGAGCTGACTCATGCGCGGGCTGGTATGGTGTTTTTCTATTTCCATTGTACTGTGCCTCTTGTTTATCTATTGACGGTGAGTATTTTACGCGGGTATTCAGTAATATACTCGCTGCCGGTCGCGGTGACCGCGATCGAATCGCCGATGCGGCCGCCGAGACGACCGTCGACGCTGATTCCGCCGTCGACCGCGAAAGTCATGCCGGCCTGTAATATGGTTTTATCGCCGTGTTTCAGCTCGGGCGACTCGAGGTAAGCCATGCCGATCGAGCGCCCGGTGCGATAGCCGGTTTCATAACCGCGCTCGCGGTAGACTTCGTCGGCGGCCTCGGCCACCGACTCGGCGCTGACGCCGGGTCGTATCGCGGCGATCGCTGCCTGCTGCGCATCGATCGCTGCCTGCTGCACTTCGGCGGCTTCGTCGCTGAGCTCCTTGATGAAAAACATGCGGTCGAAACCGAGCTTGTACTGCTTGAACTGCGCCATGTTACAAAAGCAGAAGTACACCGGGTCGCCTTTCTGCAGCGGCTTGACGCTGGCGCGGCGATGCACCATCGAGGTGTCGCTGCCCGACTGCATGATTTGCAGGTTATGGATCATCGGCGAAATAAAGGCTTCCCAGCCTTTTGCGGTGAGGAAGCTTGCCGCCTTGCGCGTGCCGGCTTCAATTACCGCCAGCGCGGCCTCGTACTCGGGACGACCTTCGCCGAGCGCGCCTTCGGCGCCATGCATCATTGCACCGGCGATCTCGCCGGCCTGTTTCATGACCTCAATTTCCTCGGGTGACTTGATCATACGCATTTCGCCCATGATCGGCGCAATGTCGTGAAGGCGGGTATTCGGCAACTGGTCGTCGAACCAGTTACGCACGATCGGCGGCAGCGCGGCCAGCTCGACACCGATTTTTCCAGGCTTGTCACCGATAGCCTGTCGCAGCACGTTTTCCCAGCGCCTGTCGCCGGCGTCTTCCCAGGTGGCGATATTTTCCACCCAGGTCATCGCGCCCACCATTTCGCTCTCCATCAGCGGCGTGATGACTATCGGCGCCTCGTCGGGCCGGACCAGTAAAAAAGTGGGGCGGCCGAACTCGACCGAGAGATAGCCCCAGAAGCCGGCCAGGTAGGCGATCGAACTCTCGTCGGTAATAATGGCAAGGTCGATGCCTGCATCCTTGAGGCGGGACTGGAATTCGAGCGTGCGCTGGCGGGCCTGGTCTAGCATGTGAAATTCCTGGATAGCGGTGGCAGACGGGTGTATATATCAGACCGGCCAGGCTAAAGGAATCGATAAACCATGCAGTCATCCTCCGTATTACTGCCCGCGCCCGCGGACATACGCTTCGACGCCGGTCGTCACCCGCGCGCCAAGATCGGTTACGTATTGCTCGCCACCGAGCAAACCGTGCAGGACGATGTACTGACCCTGCGGCCGGACGGCGTCGGCGTTCATTTCACGCGTGCGGCTATCCCGGACTCGATTACCAGCGAATCGCTCGCCGCGCAGGCCGATCTGCTCGCCGATTGCGCGGCCACGCTGCTGCCCGACGGCAGCCTCGACGTGGTCTGTTACGCCTGTACCTCGGGCAGCCTGGTGATCGGCGAGGAGCGCGTATTCGCCGAGCTGAATCGCGGCGCGCCGAATGCGCGGGCAACTTCGCTGATCAGCGGCGTGATTCGAGCGCTGAAGTCCTTAAACGCGCGCCGTATCGTTGTCGCCACGCCCTACCTGGATGAAGTCAATCAACGCGAAGTCGATTACCTCGAGCGA
>CALJQI010000313.1 GCA_937980285.1 uncultured Gammaproteobacteria bacterium
TCATTTTGCGCACGCGCCCTTAACACGAAATTAACGACCTCGTTACGAAAATCCTTCGGATTCGAGATTCCAGCCGGCTTTTCGATTTTTTCCAGCTCCTCGTTGAGGGATGCGCGGCCGAAGTTTTCGCCGGTTTCGGGGTCGCGATACTCCTGGTCCTGTATCCAGAAATCGGCGTAGGTGACGTAGCGGTCGAAAATATTTTGGCCGTACTCCGAATAAGACTCCAGGTAGGAGGTCTGGATTTCCTTGCCGATGAACTCGACGTAATTCGGCACCAGGAAGGCCTTGATGTGCTCGAGATAGCGGTCATGCACGTCCTGCGGGAACTGTTCGCGCGCAATTTGCTGCTCCAGCACGTAAAGCAGGTGCACCGGGTTGGCCGCGACCTCGGTTTGATCGAAATTGAACACCCGCGACAGGATCTTGAAGGCGAAGCGGGTGGACAATCCCTTCATGCCCTCGTCGACGCCGGCATAGTCGCGGTACTCCTGGTAAGACTTGGCCTTCGGATCGGTATCCTTGAGGCTTTCGCCGTCATAAACCCGCATTTTCGAGTAAATGCTTGAATTCTCGGGGGTTACCAGGCGTGACAGCACGCTGAACTGGGCCAGCATTTCGAGCGTGCTGGGCGCGCAGGAGGCTTCCGACAGCGAACTGTTGGTCAGCAGCTTGTCGTAAATATTGATTTCCTCGGAGACGCGCAGGCAGTAAGGCACCTTGACGATATACACGCGGTCGAGAAAGGCCTCGTTGTTCTTGTTGTTACGGAACGACTGCCATTCCGATTCGTTCGAGTGCGCCAGGATGGTGCCTTCGAAGGGCAATGCCGAGAGTCCCTCGGTGCCGTTGTAATTACCTTCCTGGGTCGCGGTCAGCAGCGGGTGCAGCACCTTGATCGGCGCCTTGAACATTTCCACGAACTCCATCAGTCCCTGGTTGGCGCGGCACAGCGCGCCCGAATAGCTGTAGGCATCGGCGTCGTTCTGCGCGTAATGCTCGAGCATGCGGATATCGACCTTGCCTACCAGCGCCGAGATATCCTGGTTGTTTTCGTCACCGGGCTCGGTCTTGGCGATGGCGACCTGGTTCAGGATCGACGGCTGAACCTTGACTACCTTGAACTTGGTAATGTCACCGCCGAACTCGTTGAGTCGCTTGACCGCCCAGGGAGACATGATCTTGCTCAGGTAACGGCGGGCGATGCCGTAATCCTGCTCCAGGATTTCGCCGTCTTCGTTTGCATCGAACAGGCCCAGCGGCGACTCGAACACCGGCGAATCCTTGATTGCGTAGATCGGCATTTTTTCCATCAGCGCCTTGAGCCGATCGGCGAGCGAAGACTTGCCGCCGCCAACCGGGCCGAGCAGGTAGAGAATCTGCTTCTTTTCCTCGAGGCCCTGCGCCGCATGCTTGAAATAGGACACGATTTGCTCGATCGAATCCTCCATGCCGTAAAACTCGGAAAACGCCGGGTAGCGCGCAATCAGTTTATTGGAAAAAATTCGGCTTAGTCGTGGTTCCTGCGAAGTATCGATCAATTCGGGCTCGCCGATCGCGGCCAGCATTCGCTCCGCGGAGGTGGCGTAAACCAGGGGATTCTTCTTGCACATATCGAGGTATTCCTGCAGGGAATACTCTTCCTCCAGGTGCTGGTCGAATCGTTGCTGATAACTTTCGAAAATGCTCATTGGGACTACCTCTTCCTAAGTCGGATCAGGCGTGGCACCCATCGTATCGCATTATGTTGATCAGGCGCCGCCTGATGGATTAAATCACTCTTGCGCTGTGTGACTATGCATAAGCATAGTAAATTTTTAGACGAAGGCGCTTGAATTTCGTTCGCAAAATAAACTAATGTCCATATAAATTTTTTCACTTTTAAGCCATCGCCACGGGCATGACCGCAACCTGCCCATTCAATACGATTAATATCCACCATGCAAGAAATTGACCAATTTGGTGCACACGGCCGTCGGAAGCTATTTGTTGCGCTTTCGAATTACCAATTATCGCCGCCTGCGCCCGGACTTTATTTTTAAAAAAATCAAAGCCTTAGCAAAGACGCCAATTCAGTTTTCGGATGCGGAATCTTTTTTCGATTGAAGTTTCAGCGCCTGTTGATAAATTTCGTTTTTCTTCTTACCCGTCAAACGCATGGCAATTTTTACCGCCATTTTGACGGAAACCTCGTCCAGCAGAATCTCCAGCAGCCCGACGTCGTCAGTATCCAGCGCGGAATCGGCTCCGGCCGCGGTATTATCGATCAACATCACGAATTCTCCCCGGGTCAACTTTGCATCGCGCGAAAAAACCTGTAGCAGTTCGGCCGCCGACCCGTGCAGGAATCGCTCGTGCAGCTTGGTTAGCTCCTTGGCAACAACACAGGAGCACTGCGGGAGTATCCGCGCCACCGACTCGAGCAGGCGCTCTATTCGATGGCTGGACTCGAATAGCACCAGCGTTGTCGCTATTTTGGACAAGGCCTGCAGTTGCCTGTCGCGCTCCCCGTTCTTGCTCGATAGAAATCCGACAAAATGAAAGCTATCGGTAGGCAAGCCGGCGGCACTGAGCGCGGTAATCGCACTGTTGGCGCCGGGAATCGGCGATACCCGGATACCTCGCTGCTGCGCGGCGGATACCAGGCGGTAACCAGGATCGGAAATTAGCGGCGTGCCGGCATCGGATATCAGCGCAACGTCGCTGCCGGCGATAAGTTTTTCCATTATTTCGACACTGCGCGACTGTTCATTGTGCTGGTGACAGGACAGCAGGCGGGTATCGATACCGAGATGGTTCAGCAATTGCCGGCTGTGGCGAGTATCCTCGGCGGCGATCAGATCGACCGCCTTCAGCGTCGAAATCGCGCGCAGGCTGATGTCGTCGAGATTGCCGATCGGGGTTGCGACAATATAGAGTACGCCGGTCATGCAAAAGAGTGTACACTATATGCCTGTCGTAAAAACCGCCCACGCCTCGCCACCAACCACGCTGAATCATCGATGAGACTGTCACGCACAATCCCGTTCCTGCTAGCGCTGATCCTGGGGCTTGCCGCCTGCGAATCGGGGCCGCCCAAAGATCCTGTTACCGACGGCAGCGCAAGGATTAGCGTCGATCCCGACACCGAATCCGGGGTACTGACGCCGACCGAAGAAGACATCGTCCAGGCTTTCGAGTACGAGGTGAACGAGCAATGGCTCGAGGCCGCGGTGCTATACGAAAGACTGTCCCAGTCCAGCGTGCAGCCCGAGCGCTCCGCCTTCCTGATCAAGGTCGCGCTGATGTATTACTACGGCGAACTCTACGATGAAATCGATCCCTTCTTCGACAGCCTAGGCGAACAGGATATCCTGCAGCAGGATTTAAAGTACAAGCAGACCATACAGGCCGGCGGTTACCTCGGCGACGGCAAGATCTACCAGGGATTACTGGCCCTGCCCGAAATCGATGAAGTCGTCGACTACCGCTACAAGGCGCTGGCGCTCAATATTCGCTCGCGCGGCGTGCTGGCCATCGGCAAGCCGATGGAAAGCGCCCGGCTGCGCATGCAAATCAGCCAGTTTCTGAAAACACCGCAGGAAATGGAAAAAAACAACGATTTCATCTGGGCCGCGCTCAATCGCATCAGCGAAAGCGCGATGCTACGCGCGCTCAAGGAGCAGCAGGATCTTGAAACGCGCGGATGGCTCGAGCTGAACCTGATCGCGCGACGTTCGAATATGCTGCCGGTCAAGATGGAACCCTGGATCGACCAGTGGTACCAGCGCTACGGCGATCATTCAGCGGCGCCTCGATACGCCATCAACCTGCTCGAGGAAAGCAAGCGAATCTACATCAACCCGACCCGCATCGCGCTGATGCTGCCCTTTTCCGGGCGCCTGGAAAAAGTTGC
>CALJQI010000314.1 GCA_937980285.1 uncultured Gammaproteobacteria bacterium
CGAGGCCGCGCTGCGCGCACAGGGGTCGGTACCCGCGCAGGCGGTGACGGTGGCGGTGTCGCTCGATGGGGTGATGGTGCCGATGCGTGACGGTGAACGCCATGCGAAACGGGCACAGTCGGTCGCAGCGGGCAAAGCAACTGTTGTCTCTCAGATTATTTCACCGGTGATTTCGCACATTGATTCAGGTGCGATCGAAGGAGATTTTTCACATTAATCGGCCCGGTGAGAAAATACGGGAAGGTAAGATAGCGTGGGAAATGCAGGTTGGTGGAACGGGCGTGGCGGGGAGATAGCCCGCGCCGGCGGCGCGGGCGGGTGGCGTAAAGGCGTTAGAACGGCAAGTCGTCGTCGAAGTCGGGCGGCGCGGTGCGCCACCGATCGATTGGCGCGGGGTGAGCCGATGGCGAGGTCGGGCGCAGTGCCTGCTCGGCCACCGGCCCGATCAGCTCGATAATGGGCAAGCGATAGTGCGCCCAAATCTGCTCGCTGAGTTGCTGGAGATACTCGCACACGGCCAGCGCTTGCTCGGGCGACCAATGGGTCGGGACGGGTGGATAGTTCATCAGCCGAGTTCCTCCAAGGCGGTTTCAACATGCTCGGCGGCAACGGTTTGCGCCCGGGCCAAGGCGGCGCCGGTCAGCGCATAGTGAGCCAAGCGGTTGACTTTACGCGGCATGCCTTGGGAGGCCTGGAACAACGCCTCGATGGCCGGGGGCTCGAACAGCGGCAGTTCACAGCCGGCCTGCTGCAGCCGATGACTGAGATAGGCGGGCAACTCCTCGCGGGCCAGCCCGGCGAGATGACAGCGCACCACGATGCGCTGGGCGAGGGATTCATGCACCGCCATACGCAGCCGTCGGCGCAATTCGGTCAAGCCCACCAGCAACAGGCACAGGCGATTGTCCGAATCCATCTGATAGTTGGTCAGCAGGCGCAGATCCTCGAGGACATCGTTGCGCAAATGATGCGCCTCGTCGACGATCAGTAGCGGGCGTTGTTTGCTCTCCAGGGTCAGGCGCGTGACCTCGGTACGGATGACGCGAAAGGCGGTGGCGCGATTACGCTCGGTGGGCAGGCCCAGCTCCCAGCCGATGGATTTGTACATATCCATCACATTACCGGTGGTCAGCGGCACATAAAACACCCGATAACGGCCGGGATGCAGTGCGGCGGTGATTTTACGACACACGGTGGTTTTGCCGCAGCCGGCCTCGCCGGTGACCAGGCCGATGCCGCGCAGTTCCAGCAGATGGTTCAGGCGCGCTTGGGCCTCGGCCAGGGTGGTGGAGGCAAACAGCGCTTCGGGCTCGGGGGTTTGATCGAACGGAAAGTGAGTAAACGCGAAGTGTTTACGGTACATGGGGCGGACTCCTTACTCGGGCAGCTCGCGCAGCTTCAGCGGCGACGGCGCGGGTTCGGGCGCGGGGGCGGCGGGGGTCAAGTTCGCCGAGGGGCGCTCGCGTTTGACGAAACAATTGGCATAGAGATCGACACGTTGTGCCCGCTGCACGGGTTGGTCGTTGTGCACGACCTGCACGGGCGCGCCGGGCGCGGCGGGGTCGTAGCGCAGGGTGACCCGTTCGCCGACCAAGGCGGCATCGACCTCATAGATGACGCCGTTGAGGCTGACGGTGCGATCTTTTTGCACCTTGCGCGCGGCCTCGAACAAAAACAGCTCATCGAGATCCAACTCGGCATCGGGAAAGCGCACTTGCGCGCCCGCCTCGGCCCAGCGCTCCAGCGGTGTGGCGCCGTCGAGCGCGCGATGGGGACTGTGGTGGTATTCGCCCTCGACCCACGCCCACAGCCGGCGATTCAACGCCGCCAGGCTGGCGGTATCGGTTTCGGTTAATCGGATCAGGAGCTGCGCGCGCACGGTTTTGAACCAGCGCTCGATTTTCCCGCGCCCTTGCGGCTGATAGGGGCGCGAGTGGATCAAGGCGATGCCGAGCTTGGCGCACACCAGCGCCAGCTGGTGAGAGCGATAATTGGCCCCGTTATCCACGTACAGCCGCTCGCTCAAGCCCCGGCGCAGCAGCGCCTGTTTGAACACCGGCAAAAACGCCTGCGTATTTTCCGCCAAGGCGAACGCGGCATAGGGCACCACCCGCGTGGCATCGTCCATAAAGGCGATCAGATAGGTTTTACGCTTGGTGCGATCGTCGAGGCGCACGCTCGGGCCGTGCATCACGTCGCTGGTCCACAACTGACCGGCCCGGGCAAAGGCAAACCGGCGCCGGTCGCGGGTGCCGGGCTCCTCGCTACGCGGGGCCATCAGCCCGTGGCGGGCGAGCAAGCGATGCACGGTCGCGCCCGGCAGCGGTACCTCGGCGGGAATCCGACCGTCGGCACGCGCTTGTTGGATGACCAGGCGCACCGACAGCGCCGGATTGGCCTCCTTGATCGCGAGCAGTTGGTCGACAATCTCCGGGGCCAACCCCCGGGGCCGGCCCCGATCGGCGCGGGGTTTGGGCAGTAGGGCATCGAAGCCGCCTTTGCGGTAGCGCTTGAGCCAGTCGCGCAGCGTCTCGGCGGCCACCCGCCGCCGGCGCGTGCCGGGAATCGTATACTCCTGCGCGGCCTTGTCTTCCAGGCGCTGTTGCAGGCGCCCGCTGCCGGGCGGGATCTGCAACAGCTCGGCGATCAGGCCGTAGCGAAATAACGCCACGGCATGGCGGTGATCACAAGGGGTGTCGGTCATGGTCGGGTCCTGCGTGATACGCATCCAATCGATGCGAGTAGGGACGCTACCCCGAACCACCCGGCGGGTCCGGCCCCGCACGGTGTTGGCGCGCGCGCCGGCGCCGATCGTCACGGTTCACCGGGGGACGGAAACCGAGCGGGGGTGGCAACACCGGCAGGTAATCGGCACCGATTTCGCGCAATAACACCAGCACCACTTCCACCCCCAACGCATCGCAAAACGCCGCCAGGGTCGGGGCGCAGTTCGCGAAGTAATCGGGTAACAACCCTTTGAGCACCACCAAGGTCCGGTGGACCGCCCGGGCGCGTCGGCGTAGCCAGCGCAGCGCCCCCGGCAACTCGATGTCCAGACGCACTTTGCCCGCCGCCGCTTCCAGCGAATCGGCCTGCTCGACCACCGTCACCGCCGCTTCCACCTCGGCCAGACCGCCCGACCATCGCGCCGCCAGACAGTCCGGCAACAGGCTGAAGGTTTGATGACCTTGGCGACAGTACCAACGCGCAATACGCGTCCCCGGTGGCTCGACGCGCTTATAGGTGCCATGACGGGCGAAGCCGCAGCCCCCGCGCGGGTGCAACGGGCAGCGCGCCAAACTTGCCTCGCGCCACGCTTCCCGGTTAACGTACTCCGTGCTGGTCAGATCGGTTGCATAGCGAAGCTGCACCAGCCCTTGGCCCGCACGGCGGCTACCGTGGCGGGCTTCTCTCTGTTGAACACTGGCAACAGTATGGCTCACTACCGGTCTCCCTGCCGGGTGGTGAAACCATTGAGAAAACGTGCGGCTTGCTCTGCGCGGATTCGCCCACCACTGCAAGGCGGTTACCGGTGGTTTAATTCATCTAAAAACCACCGGTGATTTTTAATTCACCGTGAGAAGCAACACCGTTCAGCAGCGGTTAGTGCGGGGTGAGTGCCAGGAGTTGACCGTGACCGACACGAGCGGTGTCGAGCACGGCTACCGCTGGACGAACCGGATCGCACTGAACAACGCCCATCCGAATTTACCGGTCAACTTCTTGGAGTACTGGGAGATCAAGGACGGTAAGGAGCGGATCTGGAGTTGGGTGACAGACATTGAACTCAGTCCGGCGAACGTCGAAGCGGTGATGCGCGGCGGGCGGGCACGGTGGAAGGTGGAGAACGAGACGTTCAATACATTGAAAAACCAAGGCTACGGTTTGGAGCATAACTATGGTCACGGACAGCAACACTTGGCGACGGTGTTTGCTACGTTGATGATGCTGGCGTTTCTGGTTGATCAAGTGCAGGAGCACAGCTGCCGGTTGTTCCAAGCGGCACGGGCTCGGTTTCATTCGCGTACCTCGTTATGGGAGCGGATGCGGGCGTTTTTCACGGACTTTCGACTTGCCGGTTGGACGACGTTATGGCGGGCGATCGCCGAGAAGTACGTCGGCCCGGAGCTGAAACTCGATACCTCGTAATCGAGTCAAGCCGTGTGCGAGTGCTGTTTCCTTTTGTTGGTCACCATTACCTGTTTTTATTAACCGGATACACAGGATTCAGTCAAACGTAAGGGCTGGGGATAGCGGCTGCACCAACTAAAATAAGGCGGGCGACTGATGCCTGTAATGATCAAAATCTATTTATCGCGGGAATTGCTGCGGAGGAGTTGTCCCATAATTGGCACCACATCGACCTATTGGTGACGTACGAACTCCGAAAAACGTTTCTGTAAACCCCCTACGTTCGTTTCCATTTGCCCAGATGATAATTGCAGGGTCATTGCTGACAGCAGCATTATCACCACGAGCAATACCGTCAATTCAGTCACTCCCGGAGCAACGATAAACTCTTGACCCCCAGCCCTTCGCTACGCGCCTTGAGCACTGTCACAATCGTACTCAACGGCTTTTTCAGCCCCTCCAAAAACGTCCCCCGGGTCTCCGAAAACACCTCCCCACAGTCCGCACACCGATACAGATTCCGATCGCCATGGTGTTTGGTCTGATAACATCGGTAACCCTCAAGGGTTTGTGAATCGCATCGTGGACAGTTCCTCCGGGTCAGTTTGTTCATCTCGCTCCACACGTTGGAAATTGTCTAAGAAGACCGGATTATACAACTTATTCAGTGTGTTAGAGACGAATCAGACTGAACCAGTGCCTTGGTCATGGTTTGGTGCTGAAATTATAATGCATTGATTTTAATGGCGTCCCCACGAGGATTCGAACCCCTGTTACTGCCGTGAAAGGGGAGATTCGTAGGCGGAGATCGCTATTTCTGCAAACGCGTCCAGATTTTGTCGTACATCTTCACCACTTCCTCATCGCAGGGCGGTACGAAATCGGGGTCCGGCGCGCCTTCGGGCATTTTGATCTCGGGGGCGTTGGCGAAGGCTTCGTCCAGGTACTGCTCGCTGCCGGCGATGCCATTGGCGTATTTGGCGAATGCGGAGATCAGCGCGGCGTTTTCGGGGTCCATGACGAAATTCTGGAACAGTTTGGCGTTTTTCGGATTGGGCGCGTCTTTCAACACCGCGACGTTGTCCATCCAGCCGGTAAACCCTTCTCTCGGGTAGGCGTATTTCAAGGTCGGCACCTGCAACCGAGCACGCATCGACGCGCCGTTCCAGTTCTGGGAGACGTCGACATCGCCCGAGGTGAGCTTCTCGATGGTCTCGTAGGCCATGGTGCGCCAGTGCTGTTTGGCGTCGAGCAACAGTTCGGCCAGCGCGCGCAGGTCATCCGGATTTTTATTGCAGCGTGGTTTGTCGAGATAACGTAGCCCGGCGTTGAGCACGTCATTGACGTCCAGCAGCATGTTGATGCGCCCTTTCAGCACATCCGGCGGGTCGAACAGGATGGCTAGGGTGTCGATATCGCCGTCGTAGACCGCGGTGTTGACCGCGAACGCCGTGGTGCCCCATTGCCAAGGGACGGTGTAATTACGGCCCGGATCCCAATAGACATCGATCCAGCGCGGATCCACGTTCTTGAAGTT
>CALJQI010000315.1 GCA_937980285.1 uncultured Gammaproteobacteria bacterium
GCATCGTTTCCGAGGATGCCGTTTTCGATATCGAATCTGATGGTGCCGGCGATAGCGTAGGCCACCACCAGCGGCGGCGACGCGAGGAAGGCCTGCTTGGCATAGGGATGGATGCGGCCGTCGAAATTGCGATTGCCTGACAGCACCGCGGTAGCGTACAGGTCGCGATCGATGACTTCCTGCTGGATCGCGGGGTCGAGCGCGCCGCTCATGCCGTTACAGGTGGTGCAGGCGAAACCGACGATGCCGAAGCCGAGTTTTTCGAGCTCCGGCAGTAGCTCGGCTTGTTCGAGGTAGAGCTGCACCGCTTTCGAGCCCGGGGCCAGCGATGTCTTGACCCAGGGTTTGCGCGTCAGCCCGCGCGCATTGGCGTTGCGCGCGATCAACCCGGCGGCGATGACGTTGCGCGGGTTGCTGGTGTTGGTGCAGCTGGTGATAGCCGCGATGATGCAGGCGCCGTCCGGCATCAGGCCGGGCTCGTTTTCAACCACGCCGCTAATGCCTTCGGCGCCGAGGTCGGTAGTCGAGACGCGACGGTGCGGATTCGACGGCCCGGCGATATTGCGGCCGACTGCCGACAGGTCGAACTTCAATACGCGTTCGTATTCGGCGTTTTTCAAATCGTCGGCCCACAGGCCGGCGGTTTTGGCGTAGGTTTCCACCAGCCGGACCTGGGTTTCGTCGCGCCCGGTGAGTCGCAGGTAATCGATGGTTTTGTCATCGATGTAGAACATGGCCGCGGTGGCGCCGAATTCAGGCGTCATGTTCGATATCGTTGCGCGGTCGCCGAGCGTCAGGTCGGAAGCGCCTTCACCGTAGAATTCGAGATAGGAGGAGACCACTTTTTCGTTGCGCAGGAACTCGGTAATGGCTAGCACGATATCGGTCGCGGTAATGCCGGGTTGACGCTTGCCGGTTAATTCGACGCCGATGATATCGGGCAGGCGCATCCACGAAGCGCGGCCGAGCATGACGCTTTCCGCCTCGAGACCGCCGACGCCGACGGCGATCACGCCGAGCGCGTCGACATGCGGCGTATGGCTGTCGGTGCCGACCAGCGTGTCCGGGAAAGCGACGCCGTCGCGCGCGTGTACCACTGGCGACATTTTTTCCAGGTTGATCTGGTGCATGATGCCGTTACCCGGCGGAATGACGTCGACGTTTTCGAAAGCGGTTTTGGTCCAGTTGATGAAATGGAAACGGTCTTCGTTGCGACGGTCCTCGATGGCGCGGTTTTTCTCGAACGCGTCTGCCTCGAAGCCCGCATGCTCTACCGCCAGGGAATGGTCGACGATCAGTTGCGTCGGTACCACCGGGTTGACCTTTGCCGGATCGCCGCCGCGGGCCGCGATCGCGTCGCGCAGCCCGGCCAGGTCCACCAGCGCGGTCTGGCCGAGTATGTCGTGGCAGACCACGCGCGCCGGAAACCACGGGAAATCCAGCTCGCGTTTGCGATCTATGAGTTGCCTGAGCGAGGCCTCGAGCGTCGCCGGGTCGCAGCGTCTCACCAGGTTTTCCGCCAGTACCCGCGAGGTATAGGGAAGTTTGTCGTAGGCGCCTCTTTCGAGTGCGTCAATCGCCTCGCGGGCGTCGAAATAATCGAGTTCGGTGTCAGCCAGTGGCTTGCGATAATCGGTATTCATTGTCGGTTCCAGTTGTATTTCAAGAAAGTTTGTCTGACCTGTCCTCGATGGCGCCTAACCAGGGGCATCCCCCCGCGTAAGCCAGTATCTAGGACTAACTGCTTAGCCCCGGTTGCAAGATTCCCGCTTGCGCGGGAATGATTCTTTGCTATTAAGCTGGTGCCATTCCGATCTGTTCCCGCTGCTGGAGCCGGAACCAGGTTTATGCGGTTCAACACGGCGAGTTTCATACCGCCTGCTGCACCAGCTTTTTCTCGAGGTTATTCCTCGTGTAAAGAATGTGGCGCCGCATCAGTATCTCGGCGAGTTCGCCGTCTCGATTGGAAATCGCCTGCACGATACTTTTATGCTCGTCGAAAGCGGTGGTGACCCGCGGGCCCGCCATGCCCAGCTGCACTCGGTACATGCGAATCAGGTGATAAATACCCTCCAGCAGCATCGATATCAGGTGATCGTTCTTGCTGCCGAGGATAATGCGGTAGTGAAAATCGACGTCGCCGGCTTCCTGGTAGTAGGTATCGCCGGACTGGACGGTTTGTAAATGGCTCGCCAACAGGCTCTGCAGGTCGGCAATTTCGTCGTCGCTCATGTTGACCGCCGCCAGCCTGGCGGCCATGCCTTCGAGCGACTCCCTGACCTGGTAAAGCGAAACCAGTCCCTCGGGACCTAACGCGACCACGCGTGCGCCGACATTGGCCCTGCGCTCGACCAGGTGGCAGGTCACCAGGCGGTTGATGGCTTCACGTACGACCGCGCGGCTGACTGTGTAGCGCTTTGCCAGTTCGGCTTCACTCAGTTTCGAAGCGGGCAGGATCTGGCCCTCGACAATATCCTTTCTGAGCTGAAAAAAAGTTTTGTCGGACGAGGTAACGGCTTGTTCGGTAACCAGGTTCATTGAGTTAAGCGTTTGACTTGGTATCAAGATTGTCGACAATATAAGCAAAATAATCGCAAAAAACAACAATTAATGCCATTATTGTCGACAATATTGCGAAAAGGTTTGTTTTTACTACTATCGGCGCGATTTACCCTCGCTGTCGGGACCCGATATATCGATTTGCTGTGCCAACTGTCGGCAAGATCTGAAAAAGTCATTTTCGGATTGCGCGGCGACACTGGAATTTACACCTGGCTTGCTGTCTGATGCACACGGCCTGAGCTGCTTCTACACCATGCGATGCGTCATCTTACCGGGTTCTTGCGCCGCCGGCTTAGCGGGTAACGGTTCTCGATTGTAGCCAGTCCTGCATGGCCGCCGCGTAAGCGTCCAGCTCCTGCCTGACAGCGCCATGGACCTCGATTTGCGCTCGATAATCCTTTACCGCCTGCGGCCAGTACAGGTCCAGTCCCATGACGTCGACAAACGCGTCGATCCAGGCGAAGGAGATCGGGAAACCGCAATCAGCCAGGCTCAGGTTTGCGGGATCGCGCGTGCTATCGGATTCGAGCAGGCGCGAAAGTTCGAACAGGCGCTGGTTCAGCATTATCGATTGCCGATCGACGATTTCCGCAACCTCGGTTGTTTTGCCGACATGGGGGAATAGCGCGCGCACTTCGGGTTCGAGCCGGGTATCGTGGAAGCGCGAGCGTTCGCGGCATCGCGCGCGCGCGACCGCGTCGTCGGGTAACATCGCCGGTTCGGCGATAGTTTCATTGAGATACTCGGCAATCGCTTCGGAGTCGGCCAGCACCAGGTCGCCGTCGACGATCGCCGGCATGGTGCCGGCCGGAATCAATTCGCGGTATTCGGCGGAGCCGCAGCCGCCCTCGGGCGCGATCTCCTGCCAGCGTGCCTGCTTGTGGCGCAGCAGGATGCGCAGCTTGGCGCTGTAAAGGCTTTCGGGCGTAGCGTACAAGGTCAGCATCTCGTGTTCCCGGCGCTGTCTGAATCAGCATGATTTCACGGAAATAGACGTGATTCAACGGATAGAACTTTGCACTATTTCACATTGCGTGTTTCGACCAGGTCCCCGGATTTGCAGCCTGATCCGGGCCTGGGTCGTCGAAAAAATGGGTGCCGGGATAAAAATGGCTTTTGATGAGGAGGCCGGCTGCGACCCGCTCGGCGGACTGCAACCGGCAGGTCAATCGAAAACTTCGCAATCCGCGAGGCCGATCGTCAGCCGTTTGCGTAGCGCCCGCGGTAGGGCGCGAAAACAAACATGAAAGCGATGCCGATCAGTGCGGCGATGGCGCTCCATTTGGCGATCATGAAACCCATGCGCAGGCCGCGATTGGCCTTTCTGACGATTTCGAAATCGGTAACGTAGATGGTTTCGCAGGCGCCGTTACCGGTATCCGAGCGGGTGATACTGGTGCCCCGATGAAAGCCGGTGCGCGGGTTGCGATACTCCGCCAGCACGCCCTTGAAGCGAATGTGATCGCCCGGCTCAGCATGCATCAGCTTTTTTTCGACCGCCGGATTGTCGATCAATAAGTGGTTGTTGGAGATCTGTTCCTTGTTGAAAATCTCGCCCACTTCCCGGCTAGGCCAGCGAATCCAGCAGGTCCAGCTGTCATTGTGAAAATCCATCTTCAGGTAAACGCCGGTCTCGACGTTGTCGCCCCAGATTACGCACAGGTCGCGCAGGTTGAGATAGTCGTTCCAGTAGCGGTGAAAATAATCGCTAAAGTCGCCGGAATTGTTGTAACTGACGACGACGCCGTCCAGCTGGTAATCGAAC
>CALJQI010000316.1 GCA_937980285.1 uncultured Gammaproteobacteria bacterium
GTGAATCAACTCTTCGCCGTGATGGCCGACGATGTGCGCGCCGACGATCCTGCGCGATCCCTTTTCCACCAGGATCTTGGACCAGGCGACGGTTTCGGCGTAAAAACGCGCTGAAAACCAGCTCGACATATCGGAAGTCACTACGTCGATATCCAGCCCCGTCCGCTTCGCCTCGGCCTCGGTCAGGCCAACGCTGGCGAGCGCCGGCACCGTGTAGACCGCGCTCGGCACGATCGAGTAGTCGGGTTCGAGAGCGGCGTCTTCGACGATATTGCGGCCGACGACGCGGCCTTCGTAGGTTGCCAGCGGCGATAACTGGGCGGAATGTACCAGGGCATCGCCGGCGACCCAGACCGCGGGATTTGAAACCGAACGCAACGTCGCGTCGACCTCTATGCGAATGCCGTCGTGTTTTATGTCGGCCGCCTCGAGATTTAAATCGGCGACATTGGCGATGCGGCCTGTACCGTTGACCACCCGGCTGCCTTCGACAAACTGACGCTCGCCCTGGTGTTCAAAATGCACCTGCAGGCTGTCGCCTGCTTTTTCCACCGCTTGCACCGCGACCCCGGTCTTGATGGTAATTCCGAGACGCTCGCTTTCGGCGCGAATCGCCGCCACGGCATCCGCGTCGAGGCGTGGCAACAGCTGCGGCGCCATTTCGAGTATCGTGACCCGCGTGCCGGCGCGGGCATAAACGTGACTGAACTCCATGGCGATCACGCCGCCACCGATGAACACGACTTCGTCGGGCAATTCGCGTTCGTTGAGGACGTCATCCGAGGTCATCAGGTGTTCGGCGCCGGGAATCGAAAGCGGCCGCGTTATCGACCCGGTGGCGATGACGAAGTTGCCGGCCTCGATGCGCTCGCCGTTGACCTCGATGGCGTCGGCGGCGACGAATCGGGCTTTGCCCCGGTAAACGTCGCCGCGGCTTTTCGCGGTTTCTTCCATCGCGCCCGGGATGAAGTCGATCATATCGCTCTTGCGATCGATTAGTTTGCCCCAGTCGAGCCTTGCCGAGCCGACTTCGATGCCGTGCTCGCCGGCGCGTTCGATTTCGTGCAGCGCGTTGGCGGCGGCGACCAGCACCTTTTTCGGGGTACAGCCCCGGTTCGGGCAGGTGCCGCCAAACTGGTCGGATTCGACGAAGGCGATCGATTTGTCCGCGGCATGGGCGATTTGTGAAACACCGAAACCGGCATTGCCGGCGCCGAGGATGACGATATCGTAATGATGTGACATGGCTTTGACCCCTGTTGATATTGAATTATTGACCAAATGGTCATAAACTAGCTGAAAAATATGGCTGCCAGGCAGCCGACATTCATAATATAGAGGTTATTGACTGAACGGTCAATAATAAATTCCAACTATTTTCGGGGAATGGAAAATGGCGAGACCCAGGCAGTTTGACGAGGAAAAGGTAATCGAAAGCCTGATGAACGTATTTTGGGAAAAAGGCTATGAGGCGACCTCGATGCAGGACCTGGTGGCTGCGTCGGGCTTGCTCAAGGGCAGCCTTTACGGCGCTTTCGGCGATAAACATGCGATGTATGTCGCCGCGCTCAGACATTATGACCGCACCCGCATACAGTCCGGTATCGACATGCTCAACGGCGACGGCAGCGCCCGCCAGAAAATAGCCCGCCTGTTCGATAACGTAATCGAGTCGACCAGGCGCGGCCTGTTTGCCGGAGGTTGTCTGCTTTGCAACGCCAGTCTCGAAAAGGCTGCCACCGACCGCGAGGTCAAAAACGAGGTCAGGACCACTATCCGCCGGCTAAAGGTCGCCATCATGGGAGCGCTCGAAACGCGCATAGCCAACGAGGACGAAGCCGCGTCGCTGGCGGCCTTCATCGTCAGCGCTTATTTCGGCTCCAGGGTGCTCGCCAAGGGCGGTGCGCCGGCGGCGATGATAGGCGATACCCGCGATCGCTGCCTGCAACTGGTGCCCTGAACGGGAACTCGCGCGCTATTTTGTAGCCCTGGCGGCGTCCGCGGCGATGTTTTTCCCTTCGCGGGACAAATCGCTCTCAATTTTTTACCGGCTGGGTTAAATTAACGCGATTACCTGTTCTGACCCGGTACCCTTTATGTCCGAAACCAGCAGTAACGGCAGCGTTTACGAGATTAGCGGCCCCATCGATGCCCCGGTTATCGTCTTTGTGCACGGCCTGGGTCTGAATCGGCAGGTCTGGAGCAGCTATGTCCCGCGATTCGCGGCGCGCTACCGGGTGTTGAATTACGATTTGTACGGGCATGGCGAGAGCGCGCCTCCTCCGGGAACGCCATCGCTGACCATGTTTTCAGAGCAGCTGCTGGGATTGCTGGACGAGCTCGCCATCGATCGCTGTTCGATCGTCGGATTTTCGCTCGGCGGTATGATCAATCGGCGTTTTGCGATCGATCACGGCGAGCGCCTGCAGGCGTTGGCGATTCTGAATTCCCCGCACGAGCGCGGCGCCGAAGCGCAAAGACTGGTGGAGCAGCGCGCGCTGGATTCGGCCGCCGGCGGGCCGGGCGCTACGCTCGATGCCACCATCGAGCGCTGGTTTACGCCTGATTTTATAGATGCCCATCCCGAATACATCACCCAGGTGCGCGACTGGGTGCTGGCCAACGATGCGGAGATTTACGCAAAATGCCGCCGGGTGCTTGCCTTTGGCGTGGTCGAACTGATTCGCCCGCAACCGCCGATTGCGCATCCGGCGCTGGTCATCACCTGTGAAAACGACAGTGGCCAGACGCCGGCCATGAGCCAGGCCATCGCCGGCGAGATCATCGGTTCGCAGGTGATCGTGGCGCCGCAGTTGCGACATATGGGCCTGGTCGAGAACCCGTCTTTTTTTATCAACGCCGTGGCCGAGTTTTTCGAAGACCAGTTGCACGGGTAGCGGCGATGCCAGAGCGTCTGTAGCGGAAAATGCGCGCCGTTTTGACAGCGACGGCCACGAATGCGACTAAAGCCGTCTCGCTGCGCTCGCGGGCGATCCGTGCCCGGGTAGTGCTGCGAAATCGAATTTGAAATCATCGCAAGCTGTATCGAAAATCGAAAAATAGGATTAATATTTGTCGCAATACGATTCGCTAGATCCGCAGAACCAACACTAACAGGTAAGCAAGATGAAGTTTCATTTAGCAATTAATCTCGAACGCATGGACGACAGCAACGACATGAACGACGTCGCCAGGCACACGCTGGAGATGGTTCAGATGGCCGACGAGGCCGGTTTCAAAATCGCCTGGGCGGCCGAGCACCATGCGCTGGAAATGACGATTGCTCCCAACCCGTTCCAGATCCTGACCTGGTGGGCGAGTCATACCGATAACATTCGCCTCGGCACCGCGGTCGCGGTCGCGGCTTACTGGCACCCGATCAACCTCGCGGGTGAAGCCGCGATGACCGATTTGCTCAGCGGCGGGCGCCTCGAGTTCGGTATCGGTTCCGGCGCCTACCAGCGCGAGTTCGATCGCATGCATCCCGGGCTCAAGCAGTCGGATGCCTACCGGCATATGCATGAAATGCTGCCGGCGCTGAAGGCGCTATGGGCGGGTGACTACGAACACAACGGTGAATTCTGGTCTTTCCCGACTTCGACCTCGGTGCCGAAACCGGTGCAGCAGCCGCACCCGCCGATCTGGGTTGCGGCGCGCGCGCCGATTACCTTCGATTACGCGGTCAAGAACAACTGCAACGTCATGTCGTGGCCGTTGACGCGACCCTTCGCCGAGGCCGAGTTGTACAAGAGCCAGCTGGATGAGGCCGTCGCCGCCAATCCCGGGTCGAGTACCCCGACTTTTGCATTGATGCGTCATACCGCCCTGTACGATGACGCCGCCGGGCGCGATGACGCCATCCGCGCCATTCAGACGGTACTGGGCCAGTTCGAAAACCTGTTTCGAAATCTCGGCGATGTCAACAACGGTTTCCCGCGGCAAATACCGCTGGAAGAGCTCACCGATCGCGAACAGTACAACGCGGAAATGCTCGAGGAAAACCTGATGTTCGGCTCGCCCGAAGAAGTGATAGCAAAGCTAAAGCGTTACCAGGCGCTGGGCGTGGACGAGTTCATTTACTACGCCAGCATGGGGCTCGGGCAAAAGCAGCAAAAACGTTCGCTGGAACTGTTTTGCTCCGAGGTTATGCCGGCTTTTGCCTGATCGAAGGCGGCGCGCTACTGGGCGCCGGCAAGATAGCTCTGATATTGCGGTATCGCGATAGCGGCGACGATTCCGAGGACAAACAATACCGGCATCATCCAGCCCAGGATCAGTACCCCGATCGAGTTGGATTCGGGCTCGGGGCCGAAGTTGTTCGGGCCATGCGTGCCCGGGAAAAACACCAGGTAAATCACCGGCAGCAGGTTAACGTAGGGCAGAAACAGCAGTATGCTCCACCAGCCGCTGCGGTTGAGGTCGTTGAATCGCCTCTTGCCGTACATGACGGTGATCACCAGCGAGGCGATGACAATCAGTCCCATTACTCCGAATCCGGCAATCGACAGGCCGGCTTCGGCATACATGGCGCCGGCCGCCAGGCCCATTGCCGCGCCACCGACGAACATCAGCAACATACTGACGCCGACCCCGTAGGCCAGGTAGCGCATGCGGCCGATGCGGCCGTTGAATGAAAGTACTTTCGGCGAATAGAGTACGTCCTGCCCGTTATCCAGGGACGCGTCGGGTGCGCTGTAAGGATTTGCTTCGCTCATTGGGGGCTCCCTCTCGGAATGTGATCGGATGTCACTAGAAAAGCATAGCACAGGATTTTTGTTATTCAGTTTCAATGCGGCAAGCGGTTGTCGGGATCATCGAAGACCGGGTTCAGATCGGCGGCGGAACCGCGCCTGGCGGTCTCTCATTTCAAATCTTGCTTCGGCTTCGAATTACCTCGATGCGAAAATTGTGATGCAGCGGGTTTCAATTTAAACTGCCTTTTTGTTGCGTTTCGGCCGCTGTGATGGAATCCGGCGACCAATCAGCCAGGGGATTCATCGTATGCCACAGCAATCCACCGGTCTTCTCGATCCGATGTTCCGTAAAACCCTGCGCGCCATCAAGGGCAGGGACTACGAGCAGGGTTTCTCCCTGCCCGGCGCCTTTTATACCGATTCTGCCTGGCTTCAGGCCGAATGCGACGAGCTTTTCATGCGCGACTGGTTTTGCGTCGGGCGCGTCGAAGAAGTATCGAAACCGGGTGACTTTTTCAGCTTCGACCAGGTCGGCGAGCCCGTTCTGGTGGTGCATGGGCGCGATGGCGTAATCCGCGCGATGTCGAACGTTTGTCGGCATCGCGGCACGGTACTGGCCAGCGGCAGCGGCAATACGAAAAAGTTTCTCTGCCCCTATCATCACTGGGCTTATGACACCAGCGGGCAGTTATTGAACGCCCCGCACATGGAGTCCCACCAGGCCTTCGACATGAAGAAATGCCGCTTGCGGCAATTGAGTATCGAATTCTGGCAGGGCTTCATATTCGTCAATCTGAATCCGCGGCCGGCGAAGTTGAAACAGGAGCTGGCGCCACTGGATGAAACGATCACAAACTATCACCTGGAGCAGATGTCGTTGCGCTACCTGGCGGACGAGGTCTGGGATATCAACTGGAAATGCCTGCTGGAAAACTTCATGGAAGGCTATCATCTGACGCCGCTGCACCGGGATACCCTGCACAAGGTCAATCCGAGCCGCTTATGCGAGCACCTGAAGCCGGGTAAACGCCATTTTGGATACAGCGTCGGTTTTACCGAACGCTTACCCGCGGAGCGTATCGGGCACGCCGACCTTTCCGAGCGGGAAATGGATACCTGTATCATGTTCGCGATGCCGCCCGGCCTCGCTGTTGGTATCGGCAGCGACTACAGCTCTTTCCTGTGTCTGCGTCCGCTGGGTCCGACCCGGGTAAGTGTAAAAATGGGCCTGATTTTTCAGGGCGAGCACTGGTCCCAGAAGGATGTCGATAAGGCCATCGAACTGTTTCAGCACACCATGGAGGAGGACAAGCAGGTACTGCTCAGGGTGCAGCAGGGCCTGGGTTCTCGTTTCCACGAGCCGGG
>CALJQI010000317.1 GCA_937980285.1 uncultured Gammaproteobacteria bacterium
GGAGCAGATGTCGTTGCGCTACCTGGCGGACGAGGTCTGGGATACCAACTGGAAATGCCTGCTGGAAAACTTCATGGAAGGCTATCACCTGACGCCACTGCACCGGGATACCCTGCACAAGGTCAATCCGAGCCGCTTATGCGAGCACCTGAAGCCGGGTAAACGTCATTTTGGATACAGCGTCGGTTTTACCGAGCGCTTACCCGCGGAGCGTATCGGGCACGCCGACCTGTCCGAGCGGGAAATGGATACCTGCATCATGTTTGCCATGCCGCCCGGGCTCGCCGTTGGTATCGGCAGCGACTACAGTTCTTTCCTGTGTCTGCGTCCGCTGGGTCCGACCCGGGTAAGCGTAAAAATGGGCCTGATTTTTCAGGGCGAGCACTGGTCCAAGCAGGATGTCGATAACGCCATCGAACTGTTTCAGCGCACCATGGAGGAGGACAAGCAGGTACTGCTCAGGGTGCAGCAGGGCCTGGGTTCTCGTTTCCACGAGCCGGGACCGTTGGCGTCGCGCGATCTCGAGGGTACTATCTGGGACTTTTATCAATACCTGAGCCGCAAGCAGGCGACCGTGAGCAAGAAATCCAGAACCTGACCGGCGCCCGCAGAGAAAATGAGCAATCCATATCCGCAACAGATGGCCAACCGCTGCAGCGATGACGAGTGGCAGCTGCGCGTGCAGCTTGCGGCCTGCTACCGAGCCTTTGTGCACTATGGCTGGACCGACTCGATTTTCACCCATTTGAGCGCACGCGTACCAGGCAACCCGCAACAGTACCTGATCAATCCCTACGGCCTGCTGTTTCATGAAATTTGCGCCAGTAACCTGATCAAGGTCGACTTTGAAGGTAACGTGGTCGACGGCGATTATCCTTACAACGAGGCCGGTCACGCCATTCATACCGCGATGCTGAAGGCGCGCCCCGAGGTTAACGTCGCCCTGCATAGCCACACGCGGGCGGGCATGGCGGTTTCCTGCATGCAATGCGGCCTGCTGCCGCTGACCCAGCAGGCCAATGAAATTCGAGACCTGCTTTGCTATCACGAGTACGGCATCGCGCGCAGCGGCAGCGAAGAATGCGAGCGCCTCGGCGCGGACATGGCCGATAAATGGATCATGATCATGCAAAATCACGGCCTGTTAAGCGTTGGCCGCAATGTCGCCGAGGCTTTTTACTACCTGTACACGGTGGAAAACGCCTGCAAGGTGCAGGTCGACGTGCTTGCCTGCGGGAAAGACTACGTTAGCCCTGCGCCAGAGGTGGTCGATGAACTGGCGCGCGAAGGCCGCAGGCGCGCCAGCGTAAACCTGGAACACGTCGATCTGGCCTGGAAGGCGGTTTTACGCCTGCTGGATTCGAAGGATCCGACATTTCGCAACTAAACTGAAACGGTACGCTCAATCGGCCCGCTGCGGCGGCGTATCGCCCAGCAGGTAGCGCGGCCCGGAGCCGAGATCCGAGGCTTCGTCACCAGCGTTGTATAGTGTGCAGTTTTTCATCGACAGGCAACCGCAACCGATGCATCCGTTCAGCCTGGCGCGCAGATTCTGCAGCTCGGCAATGCGACGGTCGAGTTGCCTGCCCCAGCCGCTCGAAAGCCTGCTCCAGTCCTTTCGGGTTGGCGTACGCTGGTCGGGCAGGGTGGCAAAGGCTGCGCCGATTTCACCCAGGCTCAATCCCAGCCTTTGCGCCACGCGAATAATCGCGATTCGCCGCAGCATGGAACGATGGTAGCGCCGGTGGTTGCCGCCGACGCGAAGCGATCGGATCAGGCCGCGGCTCTCGTAAAAACGCAGGGTCGAGGCGGCTACCCCGCTGCGCGAGGCGGTCTCGCCGATACTGAGAAGGTTTTTACCTGGATCCATCATGCTGCTCCTGTTTGATCGAGTCTTGACTTAAAGTTAAGGAAGCTCTGCATAACTGGTCATTGCGATACCCGCAGGGCATAAAGGAGCGAAGCGACGAAGCAATCTTTATGTGTTTGAAGTTTAATATAAAGATTGCTTCGCTTCGCTCGCAATGACTCCGGAAATCGAGTTATGCAGAGATTCCTTAACCTTAACTTTTATACTGCTGTCAATTTTTTATCGAGGCGGGATCAATGGCAAAAGTTATGCAAAAGGCCGCGGCGGCTGCGCGCAACTGGCAGCGCCTGATGGCGCTCTCCGAGCTGGCCTCGCGGCCGGTGAAAATGGTGCGAGTCGCCGGCAGGCAAATCGCGGTATTCAAAACCGCGCAGGGGATCCGGGCCTGTGACAACCGCTGCCCGCACGAGGGCTTTCCCCTGTCCGAGGGCAGCCTTTCATCTGCTTGCATCCTGACCTGCAACTGGCATAACTGGAAGTTCGATCTCGAAAGCGGCGAAAATCTTTACGGCGGGGACCGGCTGCGTACCTACGCGCTCGAGATACGCGGCGACGACATCTGGATCGATATCGCCGAGCCGCCCTACGAGGAGAGATATGCATCGATTTGCGCCAGCTTGCGCGATGCTTTCGACGATTACAGCTATGATCGAATCGCGCGCGAGATCGCTCGCCTGATTCGGCTCGGCGCGGATCCTGTGGATGCCTTGCGGCTTGCCATCGAATGGTCCTGGCAAAGAATGGAGTTCGGCTGGACTCACGCCTATGCCGGCATGGCCGACTGGTTGCAGCTATACGACGAGCACCCGGGGAACGCCGAGATTCAACTGGCCTGCCTGGTCGAAAGCGTCGCCCACGCCGCCTACGATGTCCTGCGCGAACCCGAGTATGCGTTTGCCGCCGAAGTGCAGGAGTTCGACGCGGATCGCCTGGTCGCCGATATCGACGCGGAAAACGAAGCCGCCGCGGTGGCGGCCATTCGCGGTGGAATTCGCGCCGGGCTGGAATTCGTCGATTTCGAGGAGGCGCTGTCGCGAGCCGCGTTACTGCATTACAACGATTTCGGGCACGCGTTGATCTACGTGACCAAGGCCGGCGCCTTGATCGAGCGCCTCGGTGAGGCGGTCATGGAGCCGCTGTTACTGTCGCTGGTTCGTGAAATGGTTTACGCCTCGCGGGAAGACAGGATACCCGAGTTTCGCGCCTACGGCGCCGAGCTCGAAAAATGGGGATGGCACGGCGATCGAAGCCCCGAACCGGCGCTGTGGAGACGCAAGAGCATCAACAAGTCGCTGCAGGCGGCCGTCGCCTGTAGCGGCAGCGACGTCGAGGATATCTATCGGGCGCTGCTGCTGGCTAACGCGATCAACCTGCTCGCCTTCGATATTTCACAGCAGGACAAGATTCACGTTTCGGTATCCGGCAATGTCGGCTGGCTCGATTTCACCCATGGCCTGACCTTTGCAAGCGCCGTACGCCAGCAGTGTTCGCGCTATCCGCGGTTGTGGCCGCAGGGATTGTTGCAAATGGCCTGTTTCAACGGTCGCAACGCGGGTTTCACCGACGACAGCATCGACCTCGACAGCTGGCGCCCCGACGATATGGAGAAAAAGCTCGCGGCGTTGATCGAGCGGGTGCTGGATCACGGCCAGGGTGAGCATATCGTTTCGGTACACCTGCTGAAGACGGCGCTTGCGGTGCGCCAGGAAATCCGCTATCTCGATCCTGCCGATGCCGAAATCCTGGTAGCGGCGCTGACGCGTTTCTTCGAATCCCCGCTCAAGCGCCGGCAGGTCAGGCGCACCGCGTTCCAGTCGTTACAGTTCGTGGCGAAGGAATGATTA
>CALJQI010000318.1 GCA_937980285.1 uncultured Gammaproteobacteria bacterium
ACCAGCTTTCGCTACAACAATTATCTCAGCCGCTATCACGAGCGGCATACCGACCTGATGGACGTGCTGGCCGGGTTTCAACCGCGCGCCAATGCGCCGCTGGATGAAATCGCCAGCCTCTGCGGTTTCCCCGGCAAAATGGGCATGAGCGGGGCAAAGGTATGGGATGCCTACCAACAGGGCCAGATAAAGGCCATCCGCGATTACTGCGAAACCGATGTGCTCAACACCTACCTGGTGTATCTCAACTTCGAACGCAGCCGCGGCCACCTCGATCAGACGCAGTATCACGCCGAATGTCAGCTGTTGAGAGAGCAGCTGAAATCATCGGAGTTACCGCATTTGCTCGAGTTCGAATCCGCCTGGCTCGATGCCTGAGCGGAAAATTCCCGTGACCAACTCGAAACCGGCGCTAGCCTATGTCGGCCAGGCGTAGGCGTAGCAGGCGCGCGCGGCAATCCGAGCCGCGTGAAGTCACGATCGAATCGATGTCGCACGAAGGCCGCGGCATTGCATACGTCAATGGCAAAACCGTTTTCGTTTTCGGCGCCTTGCTGGGTGAAAAGGTGCTGATCCAGGTGCAGCAGAGTAAGCGCAACTTCGATCAGGCGACCACCCTGGAAGTGCTCGAGGCTTCGCCGCGGCGTATCGAACCCCGCTGCGAAGCCTTTAAAAACTGCGGTGGATGCAGCCTGCAGCACCTGCCTGGCGACGACCAGCTGGCGTTGAAGCAGCAATCCCTGCTCGATATGATTGAGCATGCGCGCATCGATATAGGCCAGCTTATCCCGGCCTTACGCGCCGATAGCTGGGGCTACCGAAAAAAAGCCCGCCTGGGAGTCAAGTATGTTCCCGCCAAGGGCCGGGTCCTGGTCGGGTTTCGCGAACGAAACACGCCATTTATAGCCGATATGCTGCGTTGCGAGGTATTGATTCCGCGGGTAGGGCACCGTCTGCAGGAACTGTCGCAGCTGATCGGGCAGCTTGAGGCGCGTGCGCAGATACCGCAAATCGAGGTCGCCGCCGATGAAAGCCAGGTACAGCTGGTTTTTCGACACCTGCAACCGCTTTGCGAGCGCGACCTGGGCCTGCTGAGCGAGTTTGCCCGCAGGCATGACTTTCTCGTCCAGCTGCAGCCGGGCGGGCCGGCGACGGTGCATAATCTTTATCCAGAACAGCAGTCACTGGGATTCGATCCGCTCGGCGATGGCAGCCTCAGGATTGGTTTCGGCGCGCTTGATTTCGTGCAGGTCAATAGCGGGCTCAACCGCAAGATGGTCGCCCAGGCGCTCGACTTCCTCGACCTGCAGGCGCAGGACCGGGTGCTGGACCTGTTTTGCGGTCTCGGCAATTTTACCCTGCCGATGGCGCGAAAATGCGCGCGAGTTACCGGCGTCGAGGTCGATTCGGCGATGGTTGAGCGTGCGCGCGAGTCGGCTTTGGCCAACGGCATCGACAATACCGAGTATCATGCCGTCGATTTGACCTGCGCGGAAGCGGGTTACGCATGGATGCAACAGAAGTATGACAAGATTTTACTCGATCCGCCCCGATCCGGCGCCCAGGAAATGGCCGGGCTGATCGGAAAGTTCGACGCCAGCCGCATCGTTTACGTATCCTGCCAGCCTTCCAGCCTGGTGCGTGATGCTGCTATTATCTGCGACCAGGGATACCGCATGACCCATCTCGGTATCATGGATATGTTTCCACAAACCGCGCATGTCGAGTCGATGGCGGTATTTCAGCAAAAAACCGGAGGTAGCAGGTGAAAATCGTCAGCGCAATAGTCAAGCCATTCAAGCTGGACGATGTCCGTAGCGCCCTGTCGGATATCGGGGTCGCGGGCCTGACCGTCTACGAGGTCAAGGGATTCGGTCGCCAGAAAGGGCATACCGAATTGTACCGCGGCGCGGAGTACGTGGTTGACTACATCCCCAAGGTCAAGATCGAGATCGCGGTCGACGATGAACTGGTTGAACGCGTCATCGACGCCATCGTCGATTCCGCCAAAACCGGAAAAATAGGCGACGGCAAGATATTCGTCACCAACCTCGAGTCCGTGGTCCGAATCAGAACCGGCGAATCGGGGTCTTCCGCTTTGTAAAACAGGCATTTTTTTATTAATCTTAGATTTTTCAGGTTACTTGTACCGAACAGAAATACTTGAAGCAGGGGCTAATATGAATGCGAATCTGGACTTCGAAGAAGAGATAAGGGCTCATCAATCGCATCAAACCGGCCTTGGAAGCGGTTATTCCGCTAATCCATGGAAAATCCAGGCTGATCAGGGCGATTTTCAGGTAACCCGCGACAGGGTGACGTCTTTCGACCGCTGGATCGCGAAAAAGATGCTCGAGGTAGTGGGGAATCCGCCTATAGAGCTCAGGCTATGGGATGGCGAGGCGGTATCGCCGGCGACCGAAACCCCGGTGGCGAAGCTGCAGTACAACAACCGCAGCGCGATGCTGAAAACCATCGTCAACCCCGAACTCTACTTCGGCGACCTGTATTCCAGCGGTCAGGCCAGTTTCAGCGGTGACCTGGTTCGTTTTACCGAAATCATCTATTCCAATCTCGAAGACAGCGGCCGCGGCGGCTGGCTGCGTCACCTGGTTCTGTCACTTGGCCATCGGCGGATCGCCAATTCCCACGACAAGGCGAAAGACAATATCTACCATCATTATGATATCGGCAACGAGTTTTACAAGCTGTGGCTGGATACCGAGGAAATGCAGTACACCTGCGCTTATTTCCCGGACCCGGAGATGACGCTGGAGCAGGCGCAGGTCGCCAAACTGCACCATGTTTGCCGCAAGCTGCAGCTGAAGCCGGGAGATTCGGTGGTCGAGGCCGGATGCGGCTGGGGCGGCCTGGCGTTGTTCATGGCGAGAAATTACGGTGTCAGGGTAAAGGCTTATAACATCTCCAAGGAACAGGTCGCGCACGCGCATTGCCGGGCTGAAAAAGAAGGGCTGGCCGGGCAGGTGGAATACGTGCTCGACGACTACCGAAACATCAGCGGGCAATACGATGCTTTCGTTTCGGTCGGAATGCTCGAACACGTCGGTAAAAACGATTTTGCCACGCTCGGAGAGGTGGTCGACCGCTGTCTCAAGCCGGGCGGGCGCGGTTTAATTCACTCCATTGGCCGTAACCAGCCGGCGCCGATGAACGCCTGGATCGAGCGCAGGATATTCCCGGGTGCCTACCCGCCGAGCATTAGTGAAATGATGCATATTTTCGAACCCAACCGGCTGTCGATTCTCGATATCGAAAATCTTCGCCTGCATTACTCCAGGACGCTGGAGCACTGGCTGCAGCGATACCAGGCCAACGAAGACAAGGTGCTGGCGATGATGGACAGGGAGTTTGTCAGGGCCTGGCGGCTTTACCTGGCCGGTTCCATCGCTGCCTTCAACGTCGGCGCGCTGCAACTGTTCCAGGTGGTGTTCAGCCGCAGCAGAAATAACGACCTGCCCTGGTCGCGCGAACACCTGTATCGGCGGCAATCGGGCAAGGCCGAGGCCGGCAAACCCGAACTGGTCGACGGCTGACAGCGAGCAGGGTCGGATGCGGCCCTGGCGCGCGAGCCGGCTCCTGAAGCCTCGACCCGAGCGGGCATCCTGCAATAACGGCGTGATGTCAATCCACTGTTGATGCTTGCCGGGTTCCCGGCCTATTTTTTCAGCACGCACTTCTGGTAGAGGTTTTTGAGTTTGTGCCCGGGGTCGTATTTGTGCTTGAGCCTTTGATATTGCTCGCCGTCGTATAACTGCCAGAAAGTATCTTCGTCGTAGTAGGCGTCGGAGTAGAGCGACTTGATCCCACCGAGCTCGCGCACCTTGTTCTCGACCTTGCGATTGAAGTATCCCGCCGGCCGCTTTTCGGGGTTGGGCACGATGTCCCAGAAGCCGAAATTGATGAATAGCCCGGCGCCGTGCAATGGGTAGAGCGGGAACTTGCGCGACAGGTCATGCCCGCCTATGGGGCACATCCACAGAGGCCGGATGCCGATTTCGTCGAGGAAAAAACGCAGGAACTCGGCCGCGTTCTCGATCGGGATGTCGACATCCTGCACCACGCCCTCGGGGTGGCGGTCGAGCCAGCGGTTGATGGTCGAGGTGAGGCCGAGGCGATTGTTCCATCGCATGACCTTTTGATAGGTGATCGAATTCAGTCGCTTTCTGCCGAGCAATAGTCGCATCGGCAGGTTTTGCACGTAAACATTCTTCGAACACCAAAACCAGTCGGTATCCCAGCGCCAGATATAGTCGCGAATTTTCAGGTAGTCCTGCTGGTGCTGCTGGATCGAGCGAAAATACATTTTCAGCCAGCTGTAGTCGCTGCTCCAGGGCGCAGATTCAACCATGCGGCCCTCGCTCAGGTACATCTCGGTTTCGCCGAAAACCGAACCGTCGATAAACTCCGCATCGCCCCGGCAAGCCTCCGCGACGGCGTCGAAATACTCATCGGCGTTGCCATAGCGGCGATGGCGCAGATCGACGAAAGGCTTCACCGGCATAGTTCTGGCGCTGAGCTTGAGGATGTATCCGAGCGTGCCATAGGAATTGGGAATGCCGAAAAATAGTTCGGCATGCTCGTTATCGGGCGTACAGGTGACCACTTCACC
>CALJQI010000319.1 GCA_937980285.1 uncultured Gammaproteobacteria bacterium
GCGCTCACGGCACCAGGCGGATACTTCCCATTCGACCTCGCGCTGCGCCAGGTTGTAAAACACCTGGTTGCAACCGAGCTTCGACTGATCGGCTTGTGGAATATCCTGCAGCTCGGAAAGATTGAAATTACTGACGCCGAACTCGCGAATCTTTCCCCGGTCCTGCAATTCATGCAGCGCTTCGAAAGTCTGCGACAGCGGCACGCTACCGGGCCAGTGCAGCAGGTATAGATCGATGCTGTCGCAATCCATGCGCCGCAGGCTGCGTTCGCAGGCATCGATGACACCATTACGACTGGCGTTGTGCGGGTAAAACTTGCTCACCAGGAATAACTCGTCGCGGCGCCCGCGAATCGCCTCGCCGATGACTTCCTCGGCGCCGCCTTCGCCGTACATCTCGGCGGTATCGATCAGCTTTACACCCATATCGATCGCGGCGCGAATCACGTCGACCTCGCGTTGAAACAAATCACTGTATTCGCCCATGCGCCAGGTGCCGAGCCCGAAGGCCGGCATGCTGATTCCGGATGGCAAGTTTACGTATTTCATACTGTTTTTCGATCGCTTAGCCTGACTTTCATCTCAAATCTCCCGCACTGGCCGGGAATTTTCTTGCGCAGGGTCAGCAGGGTCCACTTTTCACCGAGCGGTTCCATCGCCTTCGCTAGCGGGCAAAACTTTCCGTACGCCATGCTTTACCTCGTTGTTATTGTGATAACCAAGTAACTCTACAAAACGCAGCCGGTCACTACGGAAAAACCTAGTTGGATACTACACTGTCGAATGTAGTTTGATCCAGTACCCGCGCCTGATTTACGCACATCAGAAAACGCCTGCGGAGACTTAACCAAAGCCTGAAACCGGAGAGACGCAAGACGTCGGTCCGAGCCTCCGTCACGCCGGCGGTTCGCCGGCAGCGGCGCCGGGCTTGCAGCGAGGGCGCCCGGCAGAATCCGCCGCCCGCGCCGAGATGATTCATTTTTCGGCATTGATCATCGCCTGACAATGTCCTAACCTAGCCGCACCATCCACAGGTCATAAATCGATGAATTACTCAACGGCACCGCGATCCCTCGCACTTATCATAATGGCGATTTTAATAACCGCCTGCGCCACTGCCAGCAAGCCGATCGGCGAGTGGCGTAGCGAAACCTTCTCCGGCCAGGTAAACAATATTCTCATCATCGGCGTAACCGCGCGTTCGACTCGCCGGCGGGTTTTCGAGGATATGTTCGTCGATCAACTCAAAGCGGCCAACGTCGATGCCGTGCCCAGCTACACATTACTCGAATCCAGTCTGCAGCTAACGCGTGACATCGTTGTCCGGGCGATCAAGGGGCAAAACCTGGGCGCGGTACTGGTCACCCGCCTGGTGGGCATAAAAGACGAGGAAGTGTACAAGCTGCCCGCCAGCTACGATGACGATCGAGGTTTTATCGGCTACTACGATCATGCCTGGCAGGAAACCAGTACCGGGTACTATTCGCAATACAGGATTTTCACACTGGAAACGACCCTGTACGACACTGCTACCGAACAACTGATCTGGTCGATGCAATCCGAAGCCATAGACGCCTCGCAACCGCGCGAGATCATCGAAGCACAGATCGCACTGGCAATCGACTCGATCTCCAATCAGGGTTTGATTGTCACCAAGCCATGAAGCCGGGGTATTGCTGCCGGGCTTGACCAGGTCGCAGTCGAAATGGCGATCAGCAGGTCAGCGAGAAAATCTGAACGCCAGTACGCCTGAAAAGACCGGGTAAACGGGAGGAACGCGAAATCAATCCATGCCTGCTGTTATTAGTCGCCGTGCTGGTTAGCGCCTGCGTGAAACAGGCGCCCGATCCGGCACAACTGCGTGCCGACGAAACCTCGCTAATCGAAGCGACGGCGACCGACCCGGCGAGCGCCGAGTCTTTGCTTGTTCTGCTGCAGGAGCGTGATCGCCTGATCGACGAGACCCGAAGCCTGCTACATCAATACCGGCGCGAAATGAAAACGCTTAACAGCGACTACGACGCCAGCCGCGAACTCCTGGTCGAGATGATCGATTACTACAATCGTGAGCGTGCTCGCAAACAATTGCGCTTTATCGATCTGATAACGAGAATGAAACAATCGACTAGCGCCGAAGAATGGGATGTCATCGCCGACTTCCAGCTTGCAAACTTCAGCCCGCGCCGATTGATTTACCGCCCCCTGGCGGCAGGCGCGCCTGATATGCTGGATACGATGTTAAGCGTTTTTTTACTCGGTGGCGGCCTCATGGGAGGCATGACGCTGAATCCCGACGATGTCAAGGCGGTCAAGCAGCGGGTCGAGGTATCGATCGACGATAACACGCGGCTTGCGGCAGCCGCGAAAGTCCTCGACCAGTTGGAAACCGAGGTTAAGGATTTCAACCGGGTATTTACCGACTCGGGTGAACGCCTGGGCGATATATACCGCAACCATGCCACCGCTTCACGGCAATTACTGCATACGCTAGAGGCGCTCAACCTCGAATGGTACGTTTCGCAATTTCGCAGCATAAAACTACGCAACCAGCTCAAGGAGGCGATTACCGCCGAAGAATGGCCAATGGTTTTCACCACCAGGTAAGCGGCCCGCATGGTCGGCGATTGCAGCGCAACTCGAGTACTCAACCCGGCCCCTGGGACATGCTCGCTCACAGGCGATAGCTGGCAAAAATCGACACCCCCTGGTGGCTATCCGAAATCCTGCCTTTCCAGCTGTCGCCATCCGAATCCAGGTCGATGCTGAAGCGGGAAAAACCAAATCCGAAAACATAATGATTAGAAAACTTGTACTCGAAATCCAGTTCGGCATTCAGGAAACTGCCCTCCAGTTTATTATCGATCTCGATAAAGAAGATTTCCGACAGGTAATGCACCGACCAGCGGGCATTGATCTTGTACCCCATGCGCATGCCAAACATCGGTAGCGGCGCACTGGCGTCAGATCTGTCCGCGGAAGATCCATCCGCCAGCTGGTATGAAAAGTCGTACTCCGTCACATTGAGTCCGAAGCTAACACCGAGCTCCACCGTCGGCGAGTGATAAAACGAGAAAGAGTAACCGACCTTGAACAACCCGTAGTCGATTTCGGTTTTGAGATCGTCGTCGATAAAAAAGTGCTCGTCATCGAAAATGACGTCGATGTCGAGATGCGTGCGCCCATCGCGGTTTACCCGAAAAGCGCTAAAATCGATTCGATGCCGCAAGTCAAATCGATAGTAGGCATCAATTCGGGGAATGGTGACACCGGGATCACCGCCGAGATCGTCGACAAAGCTGACTTCGGTACCGATACCGTCATCCGATAAAATCATGATATCGGTATCCGCGTCCTGAACATCGTAAGCGCTAAGACGAAACATGAACCTGTCGGCGAAGGCGATATCCTGATCCGCGGCGGCTGGCGAAGCCGTGGGCAACAGGCTTAGCAGCAACGACATCATTGCAGCAGGTAAAGCCTGGCGTGGCGGGAAACAACCCATAGTGCTCGGTAGCCACCTTATGCAATGAAAACCCGAATATAACCGATCGATACAGTTGAATAAACTCGCCAAACCTGGCCTGCGCACGGCAAACGGCTCGAGCAACGCCTGAAAAGCCTGAGATCTTCAATCCGACGCCGGGCGGATACCATTCGGGGCGGTAAAAGAAAATTCGCCGATCCGTATTCCGAGGGATTGGTTATCGAAGCGGAAGCCTGTATCTTTGTTCGCAATCGAAACACGCTACGGCAGAGCAAATTAATGAGTGAAAAAAGCGCGCTTGACGAAGCGGAAGAACGCAATCCGATAAAACGCTTGACGATCATCGTCTTGATCGTCGCGCTGCTTTTCCTGTGCTGGTACGTGCTCGCCGATCGATACACGCCCTACACCAGCGAAGCCCGCGTGCGCGGTTACGTGGTGCCGATTGCGCCGGAAATCTCGGGCGTGATCACCGAGTTGCCGGTGCGCGACAATCAGATCGTGGAAATCGGCGAACCGCTACTGCAAATCGATGCAACATCCTACCAGCTCGCGGTCGACAAGGCGCAGGCCGACCTCGAGGATGTCGCGCAAACGCTCGGAGCCGGGCTCGCGTCGGTGGCCGCGGCCGAGACCGCTGTGGTCAGCGCCAAAACCAACCTGACCTACGTCACGCGCCAGGCACAGCGAACCTTCGAGCTGGAAGAACAGGGTCTGCTGTCGAAGATTGCGGGCGATACGGCGCGCACCAAGGTCGAGCAGGCCAAAATTGCGGTCTCCGACGCGGAGGCTAAACTGCAGGAAGAAAAGACGCGGGTCGGGGTCAGTGGCGAAGATAATCCGCGCTACCAGTCGGGGCTGGCGGCACTGCAACAGGCGCAGCTCGATCTCGGCAAAACCACGGTACATTCTCCCGGTTACGGCGTCGTCACCAACGTCCAGACCGCGGAAGGCTACTTCGCCAATGCCGGAGCGCCGGTGATGACATTTATCTCCACCAAGGCGGTGTGGATCGAGGCTTACATGCGCGAAAACTCGATCGGTAACATCGAGGCTGGCGCGGAAGTCGAAATCGTGCTCGACGTCGCCCCGGGCCGCGTGTTCAAGGGCAAGGTCATCGGCGCCGGTTACGGCATCGACTGGGGGCAGACCGAAAAGGCTGGCGAATTGCCGGTGGTAACCGTAACACGGGGCTGGCTGCGCGAATCGCAGCGCTTTCCGGTACTAATCGAATTCGACGGCGAGGACACCAGGGGCCTGCGTCGTATCGGCGGCCAGGCCGATGTAATCGTCTACACCGGATCCGGCAATCTGCTGAACCTGCTGGGCTCGCTTTTGATCCGCATCGTCAGCCTGCTGTCGTACCTGCATTAGGCCGCGGCGCCGAATGAAACCCCTCTCCCACTGGAGCAGCGCGCAGTTGAGCACCCTGCGCCTCGCGCTCGCGCTAACCGTTAGCGTGTTAATCGCGTTTATCGGCGGCTGGCCGGGCGCTTTCATCATGCCGGTGTTCGTATGCGTACTGCTGTCCGCCGGCGGCCCGCCAATCCCGATAAAAAACGGCCTCGTGTTGCTGTTCATGGTCGCAATTCTGCTGCTTATTGGACTGTTCATCGCCGAGGTATTCGTTCCGCATCCGGTGGTTTGCCTGCTGCTGGTCAGCTGGCTGCTGCTGGTTGGACAGTATTGGGCGATCCGCGGCGGCAACCAGTTGCTGATCGTAATCCTGTTCATCGCAATCCTGATCCTGCCGCTGATCGGCATGGAATCCAAGGCGCTGCTGAATGCATTCGTCGGCGGACTGTTTTTCTCGATCGCGTTGGCGGTGTTCATGTGCTGGTTTGCGCACGCCTTGATTGCCGATCCGAGGCTGGTCGCCAACGCCAAACCAGCGCCGGCGCCGCCGCCCAGACAGGAAACCTATCGCCAGGCGATGATCAAAACCCTGCTGGTGCTGCCGTTGCTTTTCGTGTTCTACGAGTTAAAGCTCACCAGCGACCTGCTGGTCCTGGTTTTCGTCGCTCTGCTTATCCAGGTGCCATCGGTTGAAATCGGCCTCAAGGGCTCGATCGGCACGCTGGTCGCCAATGGACTCGGCGGTCTGGCCGCGGTGATCTGCTACCAGCTGCTGGTGCTGGCGCCGTCACCGGTCACGCTCGGCCTGGCGATCTTTATCGTCAGCCTGCTGTTCGGACAGAGAATTTTCTCGGGATCGAAAACCGCGCAGCTCTACGGTACCGGTTTGAACACGGTCGTGGTGCTGCTCGGCGGCACCACCGGCGCCTTTGGCGACGGCGCCGCCACCGATATGTGGGTGCGCCTGGTCCAGATCGGTGCCGCCTGTCTCTATATCATCGCCGCGCTAAGCCTCGCAGAAAACTGGCTCAAGCCCAACGACGCCAGCGACCGGGAAACCGCTGAAGCATGATCCCGGCGTGACACTGCGCCCTTTTACTCTTTTTCAACGCCAGGCCTGAACTGTATGTT
>CALJQI010000320.1 GCA_937980285.1 uncultured Gammaproteobacteria bacterium
GACCCGGTGCTATACGCGCACGCCAACCGCGTGCTGCACCTCGAAACCAACCCCGGCAATGCGCGTGCGCTGGTACAGAACCAGGGCGGGCAAAAAATCTGGTTCAACCCGCCGCCGATTCCGCTCAGCACCGAGGAAATGGATTACGTCTTCGGCTTCGACTACGCGCGCGTACCGCATCCCGCCTACGGCGACGCGCGCATCCCGGCTTATGAAATGATCCGCTTTTCGATCAACATCATGCGCGGCTGTTTCGGCGGCTGTACTTTCTGTTCGATTACCGAGCACGAGGGGCGCATCATCCAGAACCGCTCGCAGGCGTCGATCCTGCAGGAAATAGAAGCCATCCGCGACCGCGTGCCGGGATTCACCGGCGTCATCTCCGACCTCGGCGGCCCGACCGCCAACATGTACCGCATCGCCTGCAAATCGAAGGCGATCGAAAGCGCCTGCCGCAGGCCCTCCTGCGTCTATCCAGGCATCTGCGAAAACCTGGACACCGATCACTCGTCGCTGATAGAGCTTTACCGCGCCGCGCGCAATACCGACGGCGTGAAAAAAGTTTTGATCAGCTCCGGGCTGCGCTACGACCTCGCGGTCGAATCGCCGGCCTATGTCGAGGAACTGGTTAGCCACCATGTCGGCGGCTATCTCAAGATTGCGCCAGAGCATACCGAGGCAGGCCCGCTGTCGAAGATGATGAAACCGGGCATGGGCAGCTACGACCGCTTCAAGGCGTTGTTCGAAAAATATTCAAAAAAAGCCGGTAAGGAACAGTACCTCATCCCCTACTTCATTTCGGCGCATCCCGGCACCACCGACGAAGACATGATGCATCTCGCGATCTGGCTCAAGCAAAACGGTTTTCGCGCCGACCAGGTACAAAACTTTTACCCTTCGCCGATGGCGACCGCGACCGCGATGTATCATAGCGGCAAAAACCCGCTGCGGCGGGTGCGGCGCGACAGCGAGGACGTCAGTTGCGCCAGGGGCGAAAAACAGCGGCGTTTGCATAAAGCGTTTCTGCGTTATCACGATCCGGCCAACTGGCCCTTGCTGCGCGAGGCGCTCAAGGCGATGGGGCGTGAAGACCTGATCGGCAATGGCAAGGATCAACTGGTCCCGGCTTACCAGCCGCGCAACACCGACAGCTACCGCAGTCCGCGCCGCAAAAACAGTAACCGGCAAAAGGCCGGCGGCGTGCGCAAAGGTCGGTTGTTGACCCAGCACACCGGGCTGCCGCCGCGCAAGTAAGGCCTATTCTTTTTCGATCACCAGGGTTATCTGACCGACTTCGAATCCCCACTTGGACATGATCGATTCATTCAACAATACACGCTCCGATATCAGGTACATGCGATCGTCGATGCTGACATCGATGGTTCCGTCACCGTAGGGAATACGAAGCACGTAATCGAGGAAAACGCTGTTGCCCGCTACCTGCATCGATCCCTGGCCGACAACGTCGCCTGCGGTCGCGGTGTATTTGCCATCGCCGGCGGGCGCCAGTTTCCAAACGCGGGTTTGCTGTTCTCCGTCGTCAAAGGTAAAACGCTCGTCGAGCGTGCCGACACCGTCTACCCAGTAGGCGTCGATTAGTGCAACGAAGCTGCGGATAACCTTGCCGGAGCGATTCTTGACCATGCCATGGGCACTGAGCTTGCCGTTAAAAAATTCTTCCGCCACAAGGCGCGGCTGCTTTTCGGCATAGTCTTCGATAGATACCGATGCGCAGGATGCGACAAGCGTCAGGCATATTAGAGCCAGCGAGAAACGGATGGCGCCCTTCATCAGGAGTTACCCGTGTTCGGTTTGCCCGAAAAATACTGCACCTGATCGCTGATGGCACAAGCCAGCGAAGGTACATCGGGATAATCGTAACGGATATCGACAATCGAACCGCCGCCCTTTCCGTCACCGATATTGGACAATCCCCGGTAGCGCGTCAGGCGCCGCATTTCCGGGTCGTAGCCGAGCTCGATCGGCGCCACCAGCATGCGGATGAACCAGTTCGACATCTCCAGCCTGAAGCACTGGTCGGTTTCTGTGCCATAGCTGCAACTGGTCGGTTTTATCCTCAGTTCCACCATCCTGGAACGTTCGGCGAAGGGAAACAGAAAGCTCTTTTTGTCTCCATCCGTCAGGCTATCCCAGTGGGCGCGGACAAATTCGTCGAAGCCGGCATCGATCACCAGCGGCAGCTTGCCGCTGGCTTGCGAGGAACTAACTTTCTTCGGTTCCGCGCTTTCAGCATCGATGATCGACATCGTTACCTTACCAGCGTCAAGTCCGACTTCGATGACTTCGCTGGAGTAGAGATTGTGCTGCACGAAGGACGGGGTCGCGGCGCCTGAGCTGTAATCGAGTTTCTTGCGGGCCAGCAACTGGCCTTCGCTATCGCTATAAATGACTTCGACCTGATCCGGATCGGCACCGGCGCAATAAACTTCCCGATACAGCAGCTCGTCATTTTCAAGGTCATAGGCTTCGCCGATCGCCTGGCCGCTACCGGCGCGGGCAATCGAAAACGGGGATAAACCCAGTATCAGCGCTGCCGCTAGCGAAGGTAAACAGCATAACGATTTATAGCCAGTCATCATGATCTCAATCTTCCTGCAAAGTAAATTCCAAATGGGAACAGTAACGCCCAGCCGACACCCATAATTGCCAGGGAAATCATGATCGGCGCCGCCAGTTGCGCGTCGGTTAAATTGCTGCCCAGCCAGTAACTCGCCGGCCCCAGCAGCGCCGCGAAAACGGCCGCCAGCCAGAGATAGCGATGCATCCAAAACAGGCCGTGCATGAACGTGGTCGCGAACAGGGTCCACAGGCAGATCAGCCACAGCGGAATGCCCAGCAGGCCAGCCTTCGGGAAACTGATAACGCCGGTTTTCACCATCGCCATATCCCACAGGCATCCGACGACGACGACACTGGCGATGAGCTTCCACTCGGCGCGGCTGCCAAGCACCAGCCAGTTATGGACAAGCAACGCCGCCAGGGTAAAGGCGATCGCATAAAGGTTTCCACCAACCACGCAGACCAGCCAGCCGACCTGGAACAGGGCCAGGTTGATCAGTATCTTCTTCACCTCGATGCATTCCCGGAGTTAAGGCCCGAATTTCAGGCCTGGGCGCTGCGGCGCCATTCAGGCTTGGCCAACAGGATCTGCGAGGTGCCGATAATGCGCTCTTCGAATCCGCCCTGGCAGTAGCACAGGTAGTAATTCCACATACGGATAAAGTAATCGTCGAATCCGAGGTCCCTGACCTGGTCGAGTTTGGCCATGAATCGCTCGCGCCAGACTTCCAGGGTTCTGGCGTAGTCCTCGCCAATTTCCTGCATGCCGACCATCAGCAGGTCGGTGTGTTTTCTAACCGACGACAGAATTGCTTCGTGACTGGGCAGGGATCCGCCCGGGAAAATATAGCGCTGGATAAAGTCGACCGATTTCTGCGCGTACTCGAAGCGCTGGTCGGGTATGGTTATCGCCTGCAGCAGCATCAGGCCGTCGTCTTTCAGCAACGAGGCGCAGCCGCTGAAGTATTGCTCGTAATACTCGTGACCGACCGCTTCGATCATTTCGATCGACACCAGCTTGTCGAACTGACCGTCCAGGTTGCGGTAATCCTCGAAAAGAACGTTTATCTGCCCTTGCAGGCCCTCCACCCTGACTCGCTCACGGGCGGCTTCATACTGTTCCTTCGAAATTGTCGTGGTGGTAACCCGGCAGCCATAGTTTTTCGCCGCATAAATTGCCAGCCCGCCCCAGCCGGTGCCGATTTCAAGCAGATGATCGCCGGGCTGCAGGTCGAGCTTGCGGCAAATGACGTCCAGCTTGTGCACGGCAGCCTCATCCAGATCGGCCCCGGCGTGCGGGAAGATTGCCGCCGAGTACATCATTTCCGGATCGAGGAATAGCGAGAAA
>CALJQI010000321.1 GCA_937980285.1 uncultured Gammaproteobacteria bacterium
CAGGCCTTCCTTCAGGCTCAGCTGGAACCAGTCGCGGCAGGTCACACGGTTGCCGGTCCAGTTATGGAAATACTCGTGCGCGATGACGCCCTCGATGCCCAGGTAATCGTCATCGGTCGCGGTTTGCGCGTTGGCCAGCACGTACTTGGTGTTGAATACGTTGAGCCCCTTGTTTTCCATCGCGCCCATGTTGAAGTCGTCGACGGCGACGATCATGTACAGGTCGAGATCGTACTCGAGACCGTAAATCTCCTCGTCCCAGCGCATCGCTTTTTGCAGCGAGCGCAGCGCGTGATCGCATTTGTCGCGATTGTGGTGCTCGGTAAAGATCTGCAGAGTCACATCACGACCGGATTCCGTGACGAAGCGATCCTCGACGCAGGCCAGGTCTCCCGCCACCAGCGCAAACAGGTAGGCCGGCTTGGGATAGGGATCCTGCCAGCTAATCCAGTGCGAGACGCCGTCCTCTCCGCGTTTCACCGGGTTGCCGTTCGACAGCAGGACCGGATACTTGTCTCGGTCGGCGCGTATTTCGGTGGTAAAAACCGACATCACATCCGGGCGGTCGAGGTAATAGGTGATGTAGCGAAAACCCTCGGCCTCGCACTGGGTGCAAAAGTTGCCGTTGGACAGGTACAGGCCCTCGAGCCGGGTGTTGGCGGCAGCGTCGATTTCGACCTCGCAAAGGATTTCGAAGCGGTCCGGCACCGAATCGATGGTCAGTGTTTCCGCCGACAGTCGATATTCCTCTTCGCCGAGCAAACGCCCGTCCAGGCGCAGCTCGAAAAGCTTCAGCTCGATGCCGTCGAGCACCAGCGCGGCGTCTCGATTATCCGTCAGGCGATGCATCTGCAGGCGGCTGCTGACGCGGGTGCGGGATTCGTCGAGTTCGAATTTGAGTTCGGTTTCACGGATACCGAAATCGGGCGGGCGATAGTCTTTTAAATGCTTGCGCTTGTGCTGATCGGTTTTCATTCTCGGGGCCTGAAAAGTGGTCGCATAAGTGTACCCTAAGGAGTATCATTCGCAGCATTTTTCATCCCCGGAGATTACCAAATGGCTGTCGAACGCACGCTTTCGATTATCAAACCCGACGCTGTTGCCAAGAACGTGATTGGCGAAATTTACAACCGCTTTGAAAAAGCCGGGCTGCGCATCATCGCCGCACGCATGGAGCACCTGTCCGCCGAAAAAGCGGGCGAGTTCTACGCGGTACACAAGGAACGTCCTTTTTACGGCGACCTGGTCGAGTTCATGACCTCCGGGCCTGTCATCGTACAGGTGCTCGAGGGCGAAGACGCGATCGCCAAAAACCGTGAAGTCATGGGCGCCACCAACCCGGCCGACGCCGCCGCGGGCACGATCCGCGCCGACTTCGCCAAGACCGTCGACGAGAATGCGGTACACGGCTCGGATGGTCCCGATACCGCAAGGGTCGAAATCGAATTCTTTTTCGGCAGCGACGGCGTCTGCCCGCGTACACGCTAGTCCTTCGGGCTTCGGCGAGTCGCAGTGCGCCGAAGCCCGCGCATCTCTACCCCAGGCTGCTTTGCCACCAGGCAGGTAAATCGGCGATCGAGTCGAGCAGCGCATGGGGCTCTATCCCGCCGCTCAGGTCGCTTTCTCGAAATTTACCGGTTTTGACCTGTATTCCCCGTATTCCGCAGCGTTGCGCGGCATCGACGTCGCCGACGATGTCGTCGCCTATCATCAGCGCCTGGCCGGCATCGGCCGCCAGGATTGCGAGCGAGGCGTCGAAAAAAGCCTTCGCCGGTTTGCCCACCACCACCGCCTGACAGTCAGCCGCATGCTCCAGCGCCTTGATAAACGGCGCTACGTCGAGCTGCAAACCGTTGCTGGCGCGCCAGTAGCGCGTCATGCCAAGAGCGACCAGGCTGGGTTGCGGCGATTGCATCAGGAAGCGGAAGGCTCGATTCAGCGTATGGAAATCCCAGGCCTCGCCGAGATCGCCGACCACGACCGCATCGACGACGCTATCCTGCTGTAGCGATACCGCTTCTACCCGGTCGAAATCCTGTTTTGTCGCCTCCGGAACGAACAGCGCGACCCTGCGCATGCGCTGATCGTCCAGCCACTGGTTGGCGGCCACCACCGGCGTCATGACTTCGTCGAGACGCGCGCTGAACCCGAGGGAGTGAAACTTTTGCAAAAGCGCCGGCCGCGGGCGCGAGGTGGTGTTTGTGACGAACAGATGCGGAATCTGTTGTGCATTTATCCAGTCTAGTGTCTCAACCGCGCCGTCGATCAAGCCGCCGCCCTGGTAAATGACGCCATCCAGATCGATTAACAGTACATGACGCGATCCCGGGTTTGCCGGCATGCTAGCCAATCCGTATCCAATGCATTGTGACCCAGAATATCCCTATGCCGGGGCCGAATCAACAGCCTGTTCCGGCCACGGGATTCGTGCTAAGGTCCGCTGCTGTCTGTGACTGTTCAGCCATATTTCCATGAGAATCGAAGACGACAGCAAGCTCGACTACAGGGACGTCTTGATACGGCCCAAGCGCAGCACCCTCGGCAGCCGCAAGGACGTCGAACTGGAGCGCGAATTTACCTTTCGCAACTACCGCTCGGAAACGCAGGAACACTATCGAGGCATACCGATCATGGCGTCCAACATGGACGGCGTCGGCACCTTCGAAATGGCGGATGCGCTGGCCGCGATGGGTCTGTTCACCTGCCTGGTGAAAAACTACGATGCCGCGGAGCTGATCGAGTTCTTCAACGCCGATGCCCCTTTACGACGCGCCAACGTTGCCTATTCAACCGGTATCACCGAGCAGGATTTCGACAAGTTCAAGGGCGTTTACGACAAAACCGGGCGCAATCTGAAGTACGTTTGCGTCGACGTCGCCAACGGTTACTCAGAGCGATTCTCCGAGTTCATCAAGCAACTGCGCGATGCTTATCCGCAGATCGTAATCATTGCCGGCAACGTGGTCACCGGCGAAATGACCGAAGAACTGATGCTTAGCGGCGCCGATATCGTCAAGGTCGGCATCGGACCCGGCAGCGTCTGTACTACCCGTATCCAGACCGGGGTCGGATTTCCGCAACTGTCGGCGGTTATAGAATGCGCGGACGCGGCTCACGGGCTCGGCGGACACATCATCGCCGACGGTGGCTGCACCTGCCCCGGCGACCTGGCCAAGGCCTTTGCCGCGGGCGCCGATTTCGTCATGCTAGGCGGCATGCTGGCCGGTCACGACGAAGGCGGCGGCGAAATCATTACGCGACATTACAAGACCGGCGAAGTCGTGCAAACCGACCAGGGTTGGGAAGACTTGATCGAAGAGCGCAAATTCGTCAGCTTTTACGGCATGAGTTCGAGAGCGGCCAACGAAAAGCATTTCGGCGGACTGAAGGAGTATCGCTCCTCCGAAGGCCGTGAAATACAGGTACCCTACCGCGGCGAGATAGAAAACACGATCCAGGACCTTCTCGGCGGGGTGCGCAGCACCTGTACCTACGCCGGCGCCAAGAAACTGAAATGGCTCAGCAAGTGCACGACCTTTGTCAAAACCGGCGAGCAGTTCAACTCGGTGTTTGCCGACAAGTGATAGTCCCTCGCTGGCAGCGGCTGCAGGGGTTCAGTATTTAACCGGCGTCGGCTGCGGCGTCGGCATGCCAAGGCTTTCCAGCACCCGGCGCAATCGGTCAGGATAGTCGGTGATAATACCGTCTACACCCATCTCGATCAGTTCACGCATGCGGCTCGCTTCGTTGACCGTCCAGACATTCACCGACAGACCCAGCTCCTGCGCCAGTTTTATCGACCGGGCGCTGACTTCGAGGTGATACGAAGACCAAATACTGCCGCCGGCGGCCTCGACAGCACGCGCGGCGCTGCCGTCGAAATCGTCGACATCGAGGCCATTCAACCAGGGCGACTTGCCCGGCATTCCGATTTGCAGGTTACTCATCCAGTCCTGGTTCACGGTCAGATACGAGGTTGCCATTTCCGGCGCCATATCCTGCACCGCCTGCAGCGCTCGCCAGTCGAAGGACTGAATCGCTACCCGGGACTCCATATCATGCCGGCGAACAACCTCTACCACGGCGGCTGCGAATTCCCGCGGTGAAAAGGTCAGTTGCGGGTATTGCGGATCGATCTTGATCTCTATATTAAATCGCACCGAACGGTTGCCGGAGGCCTCGACCAGTTCGAA
>CALJQI010000322.1 GCA_937980285.1 uncultured Gammaproteobacteria bacterium
GATGATGGCTTTCATGCCGGACAGGTCGCCGAGGTGGTCTTTCAGCATCATCAGCGAACCCAGCGGCGTGCAGGGTACGATGCCGTCGGCGCCAATCGACAATTTGCCGACATTGGACAGGTGAAAACCGTCCACGTCCTTGTCCACCGAGATCGAGTTGATCACCGCTTCCTCGTCGATGTGCGCCGGCAACGGCAGCTGCACCAGGATACCGTGCACATCCGCATCGTTGTTGAGCCGATCGATCAGCGCAAGCAGATCCTGCTGCGAAGTCTCGACATCGAGCTTGTGCTCGTAGGAGTTCATTCCGGCCTCGACCGTCTGCTTGCCCTTCGAGCGCACGTAGACCTGGCTGGCCGGATCTTCGCCGACCAGCACCACGGCAAGCCCCGGGGTCAGCGAATGATTCTGTTTGAGCAGGTTGACCTTGCGTGCGATTTCGCCGCGCAGGTTTGCTGAAAATGCTTTTCCGTCGATGATGGTAGCCAAGGTTTATACCTCCGGAATTCTATATGCGATGTCGGCGGTTTCCCTACCGCGACGATGTTGTCTAACCTGCCCGTATTTTACGGTTATCGAATCGGTAAAACATCGATAAAGCGACACCTTTCGAACCGATTACGCGTTTTGATTTATTTTACCAGCGTCAGCGTCAGGCCCGCGGAATCGCCCGATTTGCGTTTCACATCGAATACCGCCGCCTGCGGCTGCAGATTACCCTCGGCGCCGAGAATCTCCACCTCGTCGGCGCGCAGTTCGAGATAGCTGACAACCTGCCCTTTGAGGCCAAACACGATCGAGGTCAGCAAGCCGTCGGCGAGCAGCGCGTCGCGTTCGCCGCTGGCCCAGTTCCAGTCGAAGGGACATTCGTCGGCGATGGTGCCCGGTTTTACCGGCGCGACGATCCTGACCTTGTTCCACTCGAAAGCGGTAAAATCGGCCATACGGAAAGGTTTGCTCCCGTCCAGGGAGCGCAAATAGTCGTTCAACGCGGTGCGTTCCCTTTTGATGCCGGTGCACTGCTCGTACTGATCCCGGTAGTATAGCGACAGCACCAGCACCACCAGAATCGGAGCGATATACAGCGCCGGTTTCGCGGGCAGCGTGGTAAACGCGTCCTTGATCATGGCCATGAGGTTAAGCGGGCACTATCGAAAACCCCTTCGACGCGAGTCGAAGGGGCTTCGTTACTAAGATACGACAAGGATAAGACAGGCGCTTACTGCCCGACCTGATCCTCGATTTCACGCCGGGATTCATCTTCCAGGACCTTGCCTGGACCTCCCTGCTGCTTGATATTTTCAATATCTTTCTGGAACTCGGCGTCTTCCTTCTTCATCTGGATAATATGCCAGACGATCCAGAACGCGTATCCAACGATCGCCAGCAGCACTTCCGAGCCGACGAACGGGTAGATCGCGCCGAAGGTGTCTATGTTCAGCCAATTATCAACTGGTCCGGTAGCCATAGTGTTTTCTCCTCATGTAATTTGGTTATCGATATCAACGGATCAGGAGCCGGCACGGGCTTCTTCTCGTATCGCCTGCGAGACTTCGTCAGCATCGATCGCACGCTGCGACTCGAAGTTGATATCAAGACCCACCATTTCAACTTCACGCGGCAGCCTGAGCTTGCCCATGCCGTGCAGGATCTTGGATACGATCCAGGCCGGAACGAAGCCGAGCACGAAGAACATGATGATAGCGCCGATAAAGTTGCCCCATGGGGATATGGTTGCATAGCCCTCGAACGGAGACGACGGGTAGCCCCAGAGCATGAAGCCGGCCATGATGATGCCGTAGAAGCCGGCGTAACCGTGTACCGCGACCGCGCCGACAGCGTCGTCGATCTTGAACTTGTTTTCCACCCAGTAGTGCATCTTGAAGGCGAGGTATGCGCCGCCGCCGCCGATCAGCATGGCCTGGATGGGGTGGTACAGATCGTTACCCGAAGAAGCGCCGATAACGCCGGCGAGGCCGCCGGAGTAAGTCCAGAACGGATCGCCGTCGGACACCAGGTAAGCCACCATCAAACCGCCGGACAGCGACATCAGGAAGTTGAAGGTGATCGCGGACAGCGTGGTTGGCTGCAGGTAGATATTGGTCGCACTGAAGAACGATTTACCCTCGACATCGAGCATCGCCGAACCGTAGACATCGATGACCGGGATGTTACATGCGACGTAGAAACCCCAGAAACCGGTATAGATCAGGAACAGCCCGATCGTCACCAGCCACGGGTTGTGCGGATTGATGTTACGCGGCGTGCCGTCAGGGCGAAACTTGCCGATTCGCGGGCCCAGCACCAGCAACACACCGAGCGCGAAGCCGCCGGCTATGGCGTGGAGTACGCCGGATGCGTAAGAATCGTGGTAACCGAGCTTCTGCACCATCCAGCCGTTCCAGGACCAGCCCCAGGAGGCGTCGATGATCCAGGTGAAGGAACCGATGACGACCGCCAGGATCCAGAAAGCGCTGGGACGGATACGCTCGATAACCGCACCCGACACGATCGAGGCCGCGGTCCACGAAAACAGCAGGAAGGCCGCCCAGAATACACCGTTGATGCGCGCCCAGAAGGCAGTGTCATCCGCGGTCAGCGTATCCTGATGCACGCCGGCACCCATGTGGGTACCCATCAATTCGCTCCAGGGCGTGGCCCAGGGCGCGTCA
>CALJQI010000323.1 GCA_937980285.1 uncultured Gammaproteobacteria bacterium
TATCGGCACCAACTCGGCGCGAGATTTTTACGAATTTGCCCGCGACAAGGCTTTTCTCGATATTTGCGTGCACCAGGGCAACGACTTTCAGATCACCACCGAATTCTGGAACTGGCTCAACGAGTTATCTGCCGAATTTACCGAAAACAACCGTTTTATCGTGTTTCCTGGATGGGAGTGGTCGGGAAATACCGGGCTCGGCGGCGACCGTAACGTCCTGCACATGCACGAGGGGCGGCAGATACACCGTTCATCGCATGCGCTGGTCGACGACCTGTCCGATATCGACACCGACGCCACTTCCGCCAACGACCTGTTCGAAGCGCTCAAGGACGAGGATTGCACGGTGTTCGCGCATATCGGCGGACGTTACGCGGATATCAAGGTGGCGCACGATCAACGCATCGAGAAAGGCGTCGAGGTGCATTCGGCCTGGGGCACCTTCGAATGGCTGGTCGAGGACGCTTTCGAACAGGGCTACCGTGTCGGCATACTGTCGAATTCCGACGGACACAAGGGGCGTCCTGGGGCGTCACACCCCGGATCCACCAAGTTTGGCGCCTATGGCGGCCTGACCTGCGTGCTGGCGCCCGAATTCACCCGCGCCGGCATTATGGAAGGCCTGCGCAAGCGCCACCACTACGGCACCACCGGCAATCGCGTGATCCTCGATACCCGCGTCGAATTCGACCAGGACGCCGAGCTGTTCGCGGACGACCCCCGGCTGGGTGACGTCGGTTCTGAAATGGTGCGAGAGGCGATGATGGGCGACATCCTGCGTTGTAAAGAAGCCGATGTTAACTTCGTCATCGACGTGCATGGCGCCGCCGCGATCGAACGCATCGATATCCGCAACGGGCTCGAAACAGTGGAAGTCTTCCGGCCCTATGGCGAGGCCGATCTCGGGCGCCGTATTCGCGTCATCTGGGAAGGTTCCGAGTACCGCGGGCGCGGCCGCGAAACTACCTGGGACGGGCACGCCGAACTACTTGAAAATGCCTTCGAGTCGGTAACCCCGATAAACCGTTACAACCTGGATCGGCGTTTCGAGCAAACCGGGCCCGGGCGCCTCGAGTGGAGCGCCATCACCACCGGCGGCTTCGGCGGCTTCGAGGCGATGCTGCGGGACCCCGCGGCTGGCAAGCTGTGCATCGACACCGAGCTGGTTAAACAGGAAATCGATGTCGCCGATATCGGCCGCGACGAACTGATATTCGAAAACGGCGGCATCGAGCGCAGGATCCGTGTATTCCGACTGCCTGACAGCAATCCCTACGACGCCCTCAGAGTCGAGCGCCGGATCAGCCTGGTCGACGATAAGGACAACGCCCTCTACGTGCGCGTTACCTATGAAGATGGCCACTATAGCTGGTCGAGCCCTATTTACCTGTTTCGCTAGCGGCTAACAACGCCGGCATTGCGCCGAAATCACCGGTCTGGGTGCTATACCCAACTACGGTGGAAATCATCGTTGCGAGTAACGCGGCACCGTCTGCAGCGATGCGCCCTGCCCGCTCAAACCGTCAGCAGCGAGCGCAACAGTAAAACCACTGCCACCACAATGACCAGCCCGAGCACTTTTTCCAGGCTGCGCGACTCGATCCTGGACGAACCGATCAGCGATCCGATAGTGCCGCCCAGCAGCACCGCGACGATCAGCGGCAGGTAATTCGAAAAATCGACGAAATTATACTGTGAACGGGAAATCAACCCGGCAAGCGAATTCAACCACACAAAAACGACGCCGCAGGCGGCCGCCTGTTTCATATCGCCGAGCCCCAGCAGTAATATCGCCGGCACCAGGAAAATCCCGCCGCCAATGCCGATCACCCCGGCCAGGAATCCGAGCACGGCACCCAGGGCCAGCGCAATCATCACCACCTGTCTGCGACTGAAACGGTGCGCGATAGCGGTGTTGTTCCAGGCGTAGATACGAACCAGCACGACCACCAGCGACAGGGCCATCAGCAGCCTGAATACCTGCTCCGGCACCTGCAGCGCGCCGCCAAGCCAGGCCATGGGTAGCGACAGGACGATGAACGGAGCTATCAGGTCTATCCGCAGATGTCCGCGGCGTATGAAATTGAAACAGCTGACCGTGGTTACCAGCAGGTTCAACAACAGGCTCAGATTCGGGATGCTCAGGCTACTGAAGCCAAACACCACCATCAGGGCGGCGTATGAAGAACCGCCGCCGAGTCCGACCGAGGCATAGGCTACCGCCACCAGCAGAAAAACAGCCGCGATTGCCCACATCGGCAGGATGATTTCACTCATCGAATCTCTATCTATCAAAGCGTTGAGGAATGATTTTGAAGTGATTGATCTGTTTCAACAAATTGTTTATGTCATTAATTTTGCCGAAGCTAGGTTTTTGGTCGTTTTTTGTGCTATTTTTAGACTGTTTTATCAAAGCTGCCGACTAAATGACTGAAGTAAATATCGAATCCGATGAAATCGATCTCCAGCCTTTCGAGGATGACACGACCAACTTTTCGGATAACGAAAATATTCCTGTCGAACATGTCAATTTTGAATTAGAGCAGCGCAACAAGCTGCACGGGTTATATCGCAAGATAACCATTTTCAACGACACTCACTGCTACCAGTCGGTCAAGAATAAGCACCAGCGCAAGTACAAGTATCGTATCGATATCGCCTACCTCGATCCGCGGCCGTTTCGCAACCGAGTCAAGGAATGGAAATGGCTGTATGCAAGTATCGCCTTTCTGCTACTCGATGTAGCGCTTTACTTCGCCGGCTGGCTCGACACCTCCTCGGTTAATTTCCTTGGCCTGTTCCTCGGCGTACTGGTGGTCTCGATAATGTCGCTGCTGGCGTTTTTTTACTATTCGCGCGACCGGGTCTTTTTCCGCAGTCAATACGGCAAAATCAAGTTGATCGAGTTGATCAACAATAACCCGGACAACGCCAGTTTTCGCAGTTTCGTCAACAAGTTCGTGATGCAGATTAAAAAATCGAAGACCGCGAAAAACCTGAACCAGAACAAGTTGCTTGCACGTGAATTACAGGAGCTGCGCCGTCTCAAGGACGAAACAGTCATTCCGCACGACTCCTACGAAAAAGCCAAGAGGCTGATCTTCAAGCACGAAGCCTTCAACACCGCCGATTAGTCACTAGAAATCTCCACTCCGGCACCGCGGTAGTCATTACCGCCAGCGGCATTTCATGTAAAATACCCTTTTTACATAGCCAATCGATCCATGCAATTAGATTCCCTCACCGCAATTTCGCCGATAGACGGGCGTTACGCTGCGAAAACCGCAAACCTGCGGCCGATTTTCAGCGAATATGGCCTGATTTACCATCGCCTGCTAGTCGAGGTGCGCTGGCTACAGTCGCTCTCGGCATCGCCTGACATCACCGAGGTGACCGAGTTTTCCGCTGAAGCCAACGCGCAGCTTGACGCCATCGTGGCCGGTTTCGATCCGGCGCAGGCGCAGCGCATCAAGGATATCGAGAAAACCACCAATCACGACGTCAAGGCGATCGAGTATTTCCTCAAGGAGCAGGTGTCGGCGAACGAGGAACTGAACGCGGTCTCCGAGTTCATTCATTTCGCCTGCACCTCCGAAGACATCAACAACCTGTCGCACGGCTTGATGCTTAAAGCCGGCCGAGATCAGATCCTGCTGCCGCAATTGAAGGCGGTCGAGCAACTCATCGGCGCGCTCGCGCATCAACACGCGTCCTTGCCGATGATGAGCCGTACCCACGGCCAGCCCGCCTCGCCGACCACGCTGGGCAAGGAAATGGCCAACGTCGTCTATCGCCTGCGGCGCCAGATACAGCAGATCGAAGCGGTCGAACTGATGGGCAAGATCAATGGCGCGGTCGGCAACTACAACGCGCATCTGAGCGCTTACCCGCAGGCCGACTGGCCGGCGCAGGCGCAGCGCTTTGTCGAATCCCTGGGGCTGGCCTGGAACCCCTACACCACGCAGATCGAGCCGCATGACTATATCGCCGAACTGTTCGACGCCATCGCCCGCGCCAACACCGTGCTGATCGATTTCAGCCGCGATATCTGGAGCTACATCTCGATCGGTTACTTTCGCCAGAAAACGGTCGCCGGCGAAGTGGGTTCTTCGACCATGCCGCACAAGGTCAACCCCATCGACTTCGAAAACGCCGAGGGCAATCTTGGCATTGCCAACGCCATACTGGCCCACCTCGCGCAAAAGCTGCCGATCTCCCGCTGGCAGCGCGACCTGACCGACTCCACCGTGCTGCGCAACCTCGGCACCGGGATCGGCCATGTGCTGATTGCCCTGGCATCGCTCGAGCGCGGCATCGGAAAACTCGAGGTAAACGCCGATGTCATCGGCGCCGATCTCGAACAAAACTGGGAAGTACTGGCAGAACCCATTCAAACGGTGATGCGCCGTTACGGCATCGATCAGCCCTACGAGAAACTGAAGGCGCTGACGCGCGGGCACAAAATCGATGCCGACGCGGTGCGCGAGTTCGTCGAGGCGCTGGAGATCCCGGAATCCGCCAGGCGCGACCTGCTGGCATTGACGCCGGCCGCTTATATCGGCAACGCCGCGCAACAGGCCGAGGACATATAGGCGCGCCATGCAGACCCTGCAGGGATTTGACGCCGAAGAGTTTGTCAGCCAGTACTGGCAAAAGAAACCCTGCGTCCTGCGCCAGGCCCTGGTCGATTTCGAATCGCCGGTAAGCCCCGAGGAACTCGCCGGTCTCGCCTGCGAGGAAGACGTTCATTGCCGCCTGGTGATCGAAAAGGACGGCGCCAGCCCGTGGCAGTTACGCTACGGCCCGTTCGAAGACAGCGATTTTCTCGAGCTGCCCGAAACCCATTATTCGTTGCTGGTGTCGGAATGCGAAAAATGGCTGCCGGAACTCGGCGGCCTGATCGACCTGTTCGGCTTTATCCCCGACTGGCGTATCGACGATTTGATGTTGAGCTATGCACCCGAGCATGGTTCGGTCGGTCCGCATGTCGATGAATACGACGTATTTCTGTTACAGGCGCTCGGTTCGCGTCGCTGGCAATACACCGAGTCGCGTCTCGAGAATCCGCAACTGGTCCCCAATCTCGATCTCGCCATACTTTCTCATTTCGAGCCGGATCAGGACATCGTGCTCGAACCCGGCGATATTCTCTACCTGCCGCCCGGCTGCGCCCATCACGGTATTGCACTCGAACGCTGCATGACCTATTCGATCGGTTTTCGAGCGCCGGACGCAGTGACGACTTTCGAATCCTTTGCCCTCGAAATCGAGCGCCTGGGCGCCAATGTGCCGCGTTACGTCGATCCCGATCTCGAACTCGACCGCCACAAGGCCGAGATTACGGATACCGAAATCGAGCGCTTCAGGACGCTCACGGTGAATTTGTTCGAGCAATCGCCGGAGCTTTGGCGGGATGCGGTTGGCAAGATGCTGTCGGACAGTGCCGTGGGCCAGGACGATGACGGGAGCGACGATAACGATCAGCCGATATTCGTTTCCGATCTACAGGCCCGTGACTGGATTCGGCATCCGGAGACCCGCCTTTTTTACCATCTCGACGAGCAAAATATCCAGGTGTACTACAATGGTCGAATGCATCGATTGCCGCACGACCCTGAAATACTCGAATGCCTGCAGCAGTTGTGCGAGCAACGTGAATGGACATCCGGATTAATCAATCGCTGTATAGATATCGAGCCGCTCGAGAAGCTGCTGCTCGAACTGGCATCGAATTCGGCGATACTGCCGATTGATGAATAGAATTTACATTTATTTCAAAGACTTATGGAAGAAAATTCAAGCATAGTGTTAGACGGCCGGCAGGATTGTAAGGAGACGGCCAAGACCCTGATCCTGGGTTCGGTGGGACGTGTCTACATTCTCACCCAGCATCTCGAGCCTGAACTTTACAATGATGGGGACATTCATGAACACCTGTCGCAGCTGGCCGCCAGCAACCGCAACACCGATATCCGCATCATCGCCCACGATACCCGCGTCGCGGCAAACCAGGGCCATTACCTGATCCACCTGGCGCAAAAGTTGCCCAGCTTTGCCCGTATTCGCACTACGGTGACGCCGGCGCACCGCAATTTCAGGGAAAGCTGGCTGATCGCCGACGACAGCGCCTACATGCGCATTCGCAACCCGGAGCGCTACGAGGGTTACTACGAAATCGATAACAAGCTCGAGTGCCGGGGTTACTACGACGATTTCATCGAAATGTGGGAAGCCTGCGAACCAGACCAGAATACACGCCGGCTCAGCCTTTAAATCTCGGCTCGGCGCG
>CALJQI010000324.1 GCA_937980285.1 uncultured Gammaproteobacteria bacterium
TTATCGTCACCGCCTCCAGCGGCAAGCTCGAGCGCGTGGCGGCGCAGGGCGCGGATTACGTCATCGACTATCGCGAACAGGATTTCGCCGAGGAAATCAGGCGCATTACCGACCGCCGCGGCGTCGACGTCATCCTCGATCACATCGGCGCCAAATACCTCGAGTCCAACATGAAATCGCTGGCAAAAGCCGGCACTTTGATGCTGATCGGCGTCATGGGCGGCATCAAGGCCGAGCTCAACCTGGCGACGATGATGGTCAAGCGCCAGCGCATCATCGGCTCGGTTTTGCGCTCGCGCCCGGTGACTGAAAAAGCCGCCATCATCGACCAGTTCGAGGCCGCGGTGATGCCGCTGTTCGCGGCCGGCACTATCGAACCGCTGATCGATGCGCGCTTCCCGCTGAAGGACGCCGCCGACGCCCACCGGCTGATGGAACAGGGCGGCCACTTCGGCAAGATCGTGCTGCAAAACCAGGCCTAGCCCTCATTCCCGCATAGCCAGGAGTCTTACAACGAGCCGCCATTACAAGATCCCCGCTTCCGCGGGGATGACGGAATGGGTGTCATAGCCGGGCTGGCGGGAATCTTGTTACCCCGCCGCCGGTTCGGGATCTCCGCTTACACCGGTGCAGAAACCGCGGTATCCGGTTCGAGAGGATGTGTCCGTAAACCCGGGATGCCGCCGGTTCGACGCTGCGACAGGCAGCGAAGTGATTCGCGCTTTTCCTTTTCCCTGGGCTGCTATCTAGCCGTACTACTGACCAGTGAAGGTTTGCCAGTTCATCAAAAACAATTGACTTAACACGGACTAACGTCTTTCAGGAGCAAGCAGACTCGAATTGTCGGTTGTCGTGGCCAGCGTAGCCATCATGCCGGGCTCGACCCGGCATCCATTTCAGACTGCCTGCACACGAACACGGAAAGCCCGCAGGGCTTTCCGCCTAACTGCGCCCGGTCGGGATAGTGGATTGCGGCTCGGGGGCCGCAATGACCGCGGCAGTCTGGCCGCCTCGTGATAGCAGAAGGGGATGAACACCTCGCATTGCCTTAAGAAATCCACTCAGAGTAATAACTCTCGGAAATTCTACTAAACTGGGTTTACGCCCTGATCCCAAATCACAAGGAAACCGAATGGCCTCGCCCTACGAAACCCCGGACTCGAACCTGGAAAATACCGCCAGCATGCGTCCCTGCATCGGCTGTGGCAAGGAGCTTCACGTCACCGCCTCGACCTGCCCGCACTGCGGCGCGTCGCAACGCAAACGCGGTTACAAGAGTAAAGTATCGGCGGCGGTGCTGGCTTTCTTCCTCGGCGGTTTCGGCATTCACCGTTTTTATCTCGGCCAATGGTGGGGCGTGTTTTACCTGCTTTTCTTCTGGACCATGATTCCGGGGTTGATCGCCTTCATCGAGTTCATCATTTTCCTGGTCATGGATCAGCAGGACTGGGACCGGAAACATAATGAAGCCAAACCTGCGGGACCTAATGAATCGGGCGGCGGCGCCGCGCTGGTGCTGCTGGTGGTGGTCGGCATATTTATCGTCATTTCGGTGATCGGTATTCTGGCCGCCATCGCCATCCCGCAATACCACGATTACACCCAGCGCGCCCAGGTAGCGGGCGCGGTGGTGCAGTTAAACCCGGTAAAAAAGGGCATCGAGGATTTTTACCTGAAGCATAATACGCTGCCCGACTCCAACATCATGATGGGACTGAAAGAGCCCCACCTGCTGGAAGGCAACCACGAGGTAAAGGTTTTCGCCGAAGGCTTCGAACTGATTCTCAGCGGCCCCGAGGGCGGCCTGGGTTCGAAGACGATCGTTTACAGCCCCTATCTCAGCGACGGCAACATCGCCTGGGACTGCACGAGCGGAACGCTGGAAGCCCGCTACCGACCGGCGGATTGTCGAAACTGATCCCAATCCGACTTCGGTCAGCCCCTGGCCAACCCGCCATGCCGGGCTCGACTAATTCGTCATGCCGGGCTCGACCCGGCATCCATTTCAGAGCGTCTGCGCACGACCACGGAAAGCCCGCGGGGCTTTCCGCTTGACGGCACTCGGTCGGGATAATGGATTGCGGCTCGGAGGCCGCAATGACCGGGTCAGGCCGCTGTTATGCCCGGTTCGACTAATCCGTCAGGCCGGGCTCGACCCGGCATCCATTTCAGAGCGTCTGCGGATGACACCGGAAAGCCCGCAGGGCTTTCCGCTTGACGACGCCCGGTCGGGATAACGGATTGCGGCCCGGGGCCGCAATGACCGGGTCAGGCGGCCTCGAGCTTTATCGCGCAGAATTTAAATTCCGGAATCTTGCCGAACGGGTCGAGCGCTTCGTTGGTCAACAGGTTGGCCGCCGCCTCGTGGTAGCAGAACGGGATAAATACCTCGCCTTGCTTGAGCGCGCCGTCGGGCCGTGCGAAAGCACGAATTTCGCCGCGGCGTGAACGGGCGATGATTTCAGCGCCGGCCTCGATGCCGAGTCCCTCGAGGTCCTGCTGGTTGACGTAAACCACCGGCACCGGCTCGATCGCGTCGAGCACCGCGGCGCGCCGCGTCATCGATCCGGTATGCCAGTGTTCGAGCTGGCGCCCGGTGATCAGCACCAGCGGAAATTCTTCGTCGGGCTGTTCGTCGGCGGCAATCGATTTGGCCGCGACCAGGCGCGCCCTGCCGCTGGCGGTGGGGAAGTCGTCGACGAAGACCACGCCCTGCCCCGGATCGTTTTCGTCGGCGCAGGGATAGGTCACCGAGGAACTTTCATTCAGCCGCTCCCAGGTGATCCCGCTAATGCTCTTCATCGCTCCGCGCATTTCTTCGTAAACCTCGGACACGTGGCTATAGTCCCAGTCCATGCCGATGCCCTTGCCGATATCGCGGATGATCCACAGGTCCTGGCGCGCTTCGCCCGGCAGCGGCACCGCTGCCCGGCCCAGCTGTACGCGGCGGTCGGTGTTCGACACGGTGCCGTCCTTTTCGGCCCAGCCGGAAGCCGGCAGCACGACGTCGGCGAAAGCGGCGGTTTCGGTGAGGAACATGTCCTGCACAACCAGGTGATCGAGCGCCGCCAGCGCCGCGCGCGCGTGATTAAGGTTCGGATCCGACATCGCCGGGTTTTCACCCATGACGTACATCCCCCTGATATTGCCCTCGAGAATCGCGTGCATGATCTCGACCACGGTGAGCCCGGCTTTTTTATCGAGCTCGGCGTGCCAGTAGTTCGAGAACCAGGCGTTTGCGTCGGCGTTGTCGACGCGCTGGTAATCGGGGAACATCATCGGGATCAGGCCGGCGTCGGAGGCGCCCTGCACGTTGTTCTGGCCGCGCAACGGATGCAGACCCGTGCCCGGGCGTCCCACCTGGCCGGTAATCATCGACAGCGCAATCAGGCAGCGCGAATTGTCGGTGCCGTGAATGTGCTGCGAAATCCCCATGCCCCAGAAGATCATCGACCCTTTCGAGGTCGCGAACAGGCGCGCGACCTCGCGCACCGTGGCGGCGTCGATACCGGTGACCGCGGCCATTTTCTCGGGGCTGAAGTCGGCGACATTGGCCTTCAACTCTTCGAAGTCGGTGGTGCGCTCGGCGATGAATTTATCGTCAGTCAGGCCTTCGTCGATGATTACGTGCAGAATCGAATTCAGCAGCGATACGTCGGTGGAGGCGTTGAACTGCAGAAAATGCGTGGCGTGGCGCGCGATATCGGTCTTGCGCGGGTCCATCAGGATCAGCTTCTTGCCGTCGCGGATCGCGTTTTTCATGAAGGTCGCCGCCACCGGGTGATTGGTAGTCGGGTTGGAGCCGATGACCAGGAATACCTCGGCGTGCTGGACGTCCTCGACCTGGTTCGACACCGCACC
>CALJQI010000325.1 GCA_937980285.1 uncultured Gammaproteobacteria bacterium
ATCAGGTTGTCTTCACGCGCAACCTGGGCACAGATCTGGCGATAAGTGGTCAGACGATCCGCGTTACGCAGCACGTCGTCGAACTGGGTATTCAGTTCGAGCTGGCCCGGCGCGTCTTCGTGGTCGCCCTGGATGATATCGAGACCCATTTGCTGCGAGTACTCGATAACTTTCATGAACGAGGGGCGCAGTTCTTCGAACTGGTCGATGTGGTAACAGTTGGGCTTGGTCACGCCGCCGGCCATCTTGCCGTCTTCGCCGCGCTTCAACCACATCATTTCCGGCTCGGTGCCGCAGCGCATGTCGAGACCGTGCTTGTCCTGGAATTCGTTATGGATGCGACGCAGGTTACCGCGACAATCCGAAGTCAGCGCGCCACCCGGATTGTCGCGCTCCTCACGGTTGCGAAACAGGGTACAGAATACGCGGCCAATGCGCTTGTCCCAGGGAAGCTGACAAAAAGTTTCCGGATCGGGGATACCGACCAGTTCCGACGATTCGGGGCCGTAACCGATGTAATCACCATGGCGGTCGACAAACAGGTTTGCCGTCGAGCCGTAAACCAGCTGAAAACCCTTCTCGGCCAGACGCTCCCAGTGTGCCGAGGGAATACCCTTGCCGACGATTCGCCCGGTTACGGATATAAACTGGTAATAGATGTAATCGACACCGGTTTCCTTGATCTTCTCGCTTACCTGCTTAACCAGCTCGGCGCGCCCCGGCGCTTCTACGTGTGCTTGTAAATCGGTCATTTTACCCTCCAACGGTTTAAGACTTGTATTCTTCTGCGGCTCGATTCCGAGCATGGTGAAATCCGGATTTTGTGCGTTATATTCGCCGGAATTCGATCCTGCACCGATGCACCGAATGCAGGCTGGATGAACCAGTCAGGCAGCAATGGTATACCCAATGGGATATATAAAACAAGACCTAAAGCGCCCTTTTTTGTACAATTTTCGTCATAAATAGAAGTCATATTGGACCAATTTTATATATTGGGCATCATCAAACTTCCAATACGTCCAAAATGGGCCACAGCAGGAGGTTCCAGTCGAGCGATTTAATGAATTAAGTTATTGCTTTTAAAAGATTTATAAGTTTGCCAGGAGCAGAAGAAAGACCTGCTCGGGATTGGACAGATACGAGCAAGCTGTAGCAAAAATGGCATCGAAAATAGAACCAATGATTCCGAAGCAACGCTAAAAAAGCTTGATCTAGACCAATTATTCCAGCATTATTGTACCAATTTGCAGTACCATAATAAGGCCAAGGATAAACTGAGGAGTCCCAGCGCGTGATAGCTGACGATAACAGCGCCGCAGTCGATTCGGAGCCGGCATCCGGGTCGGTCCGAAAGAACAAGGGCAGTCGCATAGGCGTCACCACCAGCGCCGTGGCTGAGCGGTTAAAACGCCGCATCCTGGAAGGCAATTACGCCTACGAGGAACGCCTGCCCGCCGAACGCAACCTGGCCGAGGAGTTCGAGGTTTCTCGAGGCACCATACGCTCGGTTTTGCAAATTCTCGAGCAACAGCACCTGGTAACGCGCCAGATAGGCAGCGGCACCTACGTCACCCATCGCGAAATCACCAATCAACAGGAAATATCCAGCGTCACCAGCCCGCTGGAAATGAACGAGGTACGCATCGCCATCGAACCGCAAATGGTGCGCCTGGCGATCGCCAACGCGAGTTCGCGCGAACTCGACGAACTGCGCGACGCGCTGCGCCAGTGCGAGAGCTGCGGCGGCGATCCGGAGAAATTCGCTCGCGGCGACGCCGCTTTCCATATGGCGCTGGCGCACTGCTCGCGTAACAAGTTGATGTGCTGGTTGTACGAGCGCATCAGCGAGGTTCGCCAGTACTCGCAATGGCGCACGATGAAGGCAAAATTGCTGACCTCCGAACGTATCGATTATTACAACAGCCAGCACCGCAAGCTTTACGAGGCGATTGCAGCACGCAACACCTCAAGCGCCGTGAAACTGATCAAGAAACATCTCTACGGCGTGCATGATGACTTGCTCGAGACGGACTGAAACATGAGCGCGCCGTTATTCATAACACCAGAGCGCGTGCGCCAGCCCGGACTCAACGCGCTGCCGGCCAATACCGAGCGTTACCTGATCAAGGGCGGCGGCAGTCTGGCGCTGACCCTGGGCGCCGGCGACGAACTCGAGCTGGTGAGTCCCGAAGGCTTGCAGGCCGGCGAAATCAGCGTATTCGATCACCAGGGCCGCAGCGACTGCGGCCTGATCGGCGCGCACGGCAACGGCGGCTGCGAAGGCCTGAAACGGATCATCGAATCCGGCGGCAGTAGCGCTCAGGCGATGACGAGCGCGCTGGCACAACGCGGCATATCGCTCGACGAGGCAAAAAGCGTCCGCGTTTTCGCCGATCGATCCCCCGCCGGCGATTCGGTGGCCTTTTCCGCCCAGCAAGAACTGACCTGTATCATTGCGGCGCCGGGTGAACGCATGCAGGCCGATCGGCAGGATACGGTTACCGACCTGGTCGCCTTCATACACCGCCAGCCGGGCGCGCAGCAGGAATCGATCATCAAACTGCCGGACCCGCTGGCCGACCCGCTCGAGGACGTACGCATCCCGGCGCGAACCGCCTTCGCTTACGAAGTTAAGGCCGGTGACTATATCCAACTGATCGACGTCGAAGGCCGCGAGTGCTCCGATTTCCAGTGTTTCGATACACCGATGCTGGAAAAAGGCGTCGAACGCTGCCTCGACGCCACCGGCACGCGTCACGTGGTTGGCGCCGCCTATCCGGCGCCCGGCCTCTACTCCAAATTCTACGACCAGAACTTCGAGGCCATGATCGAAGTCGTGCAGGATACCTGCGGCCGCCACGACAGTTTCGGCACCGCCTGCACCGCCAAGTACTACGACGATATGGGTTATCCCGGGCACGTGAACTGCTCGGATAATTTCAACCTCGCGCTGCAGCCCTACGGCGTGGAAGCGCGCAGGGGCTGGATGGCGATCAACCTGTTTTTCAACACCGGGATCGACGACGCCAACCAGATGTACTTCGACGAACCCTGGTCACGCCCCGGTGACTATGTATTGATGCGAGCGCTGAAGGACATGGTATGCGTATCCTCCGCCTGCCCCTGCGACATCGACGCGGCCAACGGCTGGAACCCTACCGACATCCACCTGCGCATCTACTCCGGCAAGAATTCATTTAGCAAAGCGACGGCATTCAGAATGACAGCAGATGCAGACAAAGAATTGACCAAAGAGACCGGTTTTCACAGCCGAACTTCAGCGCACACGCGTAATTTCACCGAGTACGCCGGTTACTGGCTGGCCAACAGCTACACCAAACACGGCGCGCTCGACGAATACTGGGCCTGCCGCGAGGGCGCGGCCGTGATCGACCTGTCGCCGTTGCGTAAGTACGAGGTCACCGGTCCCGATGCGGAACTGCTGATGCAGACCTGCGTGACGCGCAATATACGCCGGCTCGCGGTCGGCCAGGTGGTTTACACCGCGATGTGTTACGAAAACGGCGGCATGATCGACGACGGCACCGTGTTCCGCCTCGGGCAGGATAATTTCCGCTGGATCGGCGGCTCGGACGAAAGCGGAATCTGGCTGCGCGAACAGGCGCAGAAACTGGGACTGCAGGCCTGGGTGCGCAACTCTACCGACCAATTGCATAATCTGCAGGTACAGGGACCCAAAAGCCGCGACATTCTGAATAAAATCATCTGGACGCGACCCGACCAGGCCACCGTCGAAGAGCTCGGATGGTTCCGCTTTTCGATCGCGCGCATCGGCGACGAGCACGGTATCCCGCTGGTGGTTTCGCGCACCGGATACACAGGAGAACTGGGTTACGAGGTTTTCTGCCACCCGAGGGACGCGTCGGCGGTGTGGGACGCCGTGTGGGAAGCCGGCAGGGAATTCGATCTGACACCGCTCGGTCTCGAGGCGCTGGACATGCTGCGCGTCGAGGCGGGACTTATTTTTGCCGGCTACGAGTTTAGCGATCAGACCGACCCCTTCGAGGCCGGCATCGGTTTTACCGTGCCGCTCAAGACCAAGGAAGACGATTTCATCGGCAAGGCGGCACTGCTCAAGCGCAAGGAAAATCCGCAGCGCGTACTGGTCGGGCTCGAGCTCGCCGGCGACGAACTCGCCGCCAACGGCGACTGTGTCGACATCGGCCGCAACCAGGTCGGTGAAATAACCAGCGCGGTGCGCTCGCCGATTCTGCGCAAAAACCTGGCGCTGTGCCGAATCCAGGTCGAGCATAGCGAGCTGGGCACCGAAGTCGAAGTCGGCAAGCTCGACGGCAAACAGAAGCGGCTGCCGGCGAAGGTGGTCGGTTTCCCCTTCTACGATCCGACCAAGTCGCGGGTGCGCGACCTTCCGCCGCCGGAGTAACCTTGCCGGCAGCCATTGCCGCGCAAGCGGCGGTTCTAGGTCCCGCATGTTCGAATAAGGCAATAGAGAGCCGAGGAATTCATTATGGTTATGGCACGACATCTTAAAAAACTCGACGCGCGTACCGAGGCAATCCTGGTTAATTCGACGCCGCAGGAAGACCTGTCGTCGAGCCGGATAGCGTCGGTTGAAGTCAGTTACGAGGGATTGCAGGGCGAATCTCACTCGGGGCTGGTGCGCGCGTCCTGCGTGCGGGTGCGCCACCAGTATCCGCAGGGAACGGAAATTCGCAATACCCGCCAGATCTCCATTGTTTCGACGGAAGAACTGGCTGTAATCGCCGAAGACATGGGCATTGCCGGACTGCAGCCGGAATGGCTGGGCGCGAACCTGCTGGTTTCCGGGATTCCTCGTTTCTCGCAGATACCGCCATCGACGCGGATGATATTTTCCGGCGGCGCGTCGCTGGTGGTGGACCTCGAAAACAGCCCCTGCAAGTATCCGGGAGAGATCATCGATCGCCATCACCCGGGGTTCGGAAAGCTTTTTGCGAAAGCGGCGGTCGGCCGGCGCGGCGTAACCGCCTGGGTGGAACGCGAAGGCCGGATTAACACTGGCGATTCCATCGATTTGTTTATACCGCCGCAAAGAATCTACGAGGTATAAAGGGACACAACTTGTGTCTCCGGAATTGCGCAGCCGCCATTCCGATACCTCGATTCAGCCTGCGCTGGGGGGCTGCGAAATCGGGAATCTTGAAATTGGCGTCACCGGTGATCGTCTTAATTTTCCGAGATCCCGGATAATTGCTGCGCAATTTCCGGGATGACACCGGGTGTGTCATTTACCCGAGGATGATTCAATTATCGGATGACGAGGCAGTTGACGTCCGTCAGGTCCAGCAGCTTGCGCGAGACGCTGCCCATCGAGGAGCCCTTGATCTTGGACAGGCCGCGCGTGCCGACGACGATCAGATCGATGTTGCGCCGCTTGGCGAAACCGGCGACGCTGGTGGCCGGATCGCCGCTGCCGATCGCGGTCTGCACGCTTTTGGCCCCGCTTTTTTTGGCTTCTTTCTTGGCCTCGGCGAGAATCTTATCGGCAATCTGCCGCATCAGGTCATCGCGAGCGTTGTTAAACGACTCGAACTCGGGAGCATCCTTGAGCTCGGGAGGCAACTGCATATCCCGAATCACGTTCAAAATCAGCAGCTCCGCTTCATGCACAGCGGATAATTGCGCTGCAAAACTGACCGCGCGACCCGACGCCTGGGACGCGTCGGTAGCAACCAGAATCTTGTTGATCATAGGCGAAAAACACCCCATCAAGCCGGGAAAGTGCGTATTAAGCCTACAAGCGCCTTATTCTGCAAGCATTTGTATCATGGCCGTCGCATTAATCCGGACAGACGCGGATACAAATCGATTTGTCGGGCCGCAGGAACCGCGGCAGCCGGTAAATAGGCCCAGGCCCGAAACCGGTCAGGCGGTGTCGAGCTGGGTTTCGAGCGGCAGTCCGGTGGTGTACTTGATGCGGGTGACCGCGACGTTCGAATTAACATCCCTGACCAGCGGAATCTGGATCAGTTTTCGCCGCAGGAAGCGATCGTAGTGCTTGATGTCACGGGTAATAATCTTGAGAAAATAATCCGCCGAACCGGTCACCGTGTAACATTCGACCACTTCCGGATACTCGCGCACCCGCTGTTCGAATTCCTGCAGCGAGCTTTCATCGTTCTTCGCCAACCGGACGCGCGAAAAAATTACCAGGCCTAGCCCCAGTTTTTCCGCGTTCAGCAACGCCACCTTCTTTTCGATGATACCCTCCTGCTCGAGACGGTTGATGCGGCGCCAGCAAGGCGACGCCGACAGGTTCACCTGTTCGGCGACTTCGGCCGCGGTCAGCGAAGCGTCCTGCTGCAACAAGGCCAGGATCTTGATATCGATTGGCGAAAGATTCACATTTTTTAAAATATAATTCTAATTATTTGAATATTAATAGAATAATTTCTCATTTTACAGCCAATCACTTAAAATTTAGCAATTTATTTCCGCGCCCATCGGTTTAAAATTACCCATTTCCTCGCGCTGGCCTGGTGGTGTTATGAAGGTATCCCTCGACGATAAATATGCGCTGGACAAGGGCCGCGCCTACATGACCGGCATCGAAGCCCTGGTGCGCCTGCCGATACTGCAACATCAACGCGACCTCGACCGCGGACTCAATACCGCCTGTTTCATCTCCGGCTACCGCGGATCGCCGATTGGCGGACTCGACCAGGCGTTGTGGAAGGCGAAGCAATTCACCGACGCGCACAATATTCACTTCCTGCCTGGCGTCAATGAAGACCTCGCGATGACGGCGGTCTGGGGCAGTCAGCAGGTCGGCCTGTTTCCCGGCGCCAAATACGATGGCGTGTTCGGCATGTGGTACGGCAAGGGGCCCGGACTCGACCGCAGCATGGACGTGCTCAAGCACGCCAACGCCTTCGGCACCTCCCCCTACGGCGGCGTGCTCGCCGTGGTCGGCGACGACCACGCCTGCAAGTCGTCCACCCTGCCGCACCAGAGCGATCACATGTTCGTCGGCGCCACCAGCCCGGTGCTCAACCCCGCGGGCGTGCAGGAAATACTCGACCTCGGCATCTTCGGCTGGGAGCTGTCGCGCTACAGCGGTTGCTGGGTGGGCATGAAAGCCATCACCGAAAACATGGACGCCGCGATATCGGCCGAAATCGACAGCAATCGCGTCGAGGTGGTGATACCGCAAGACTACGAACTGCCCGAGGACGGCGTGCACACGCGCTGGCCCGATTCACCGATGGCGCAGGAAGAGCGCCTGCAGCGCCACAAGATTTACGCCGCGCGCGCATTTGCGCGCGCCAACAACCTCAACAGCCTCGAACTCGACAGCAAGAACGCGCGCCTCGGCATCGTCACCACCGGCAAGTCCTACCTCGACACCCTGCAGGCGCTCGACGACCTCGGCATCGACGAGCGGCTCGCGCGGCGCATCGGCATTCGCCTCTACAAGGTCGGCATGAGCTGGCCGCTGGAACCGGTGATGACGCACAAGTTCGCCGAGGGGCTGGAGGAAATTCTCGTGGTCGAGGAAAAACGCAGCGTAATCGAGGATCAATTGACCGGGCAGCTATACAACTGGCCGGTCGGCCGCCGCCCGCGCGTGGTCGGCGAGTACGACGAGGAGCGCAACCTGCTGGTGACCAATCTCGGTGAACTGACGCCGGGCATGATTGCGCGCGTCATCGCTTCGCGCATCGCACGCTTCTTCGATAGCGAATCGATCCAGCAACGCCTCAGTTTCCTGGAGGCCAAGGAAGCCACGCTGGCCAGGCCGCGCGCGCGCGCCGAACGCCGGCCCTGGTTTTGCTCGGGCTGCCCGCATAATACCTCGACGGTGGTGCCCGAGGGCAGCCGCGCCTACGGCGGCATCGGCTGTCATTACATGGCGACCTGGATGGATCGTGGCACCGAAACCTTCACCCAGATGGGCGGCGAAGGCGCCACCTGGCTGGGGCAGGCGCCGTTCACCGAGACAAAGCACGTATTCCAGAACCTCGGCGACGGCACCTACTTCCATTCCGGCCTGCTGGCGATTCGCGCCGCGGTCGCGGCCGGCGTCAACATTACCTACAAGATCCTCTACAACGACGCCGTCGCCATGACTGGCGGCCAACCTTTCGACGGCAGCCTGTCGGTCGGGCAAATCGTCGGCCAGCTGCGCTCCGAGGGCGTAAAACGCATCGTGCTGGTATCGGACCAGCCGGAACTCTACCGCAATAGCGCCGAGGCGCAGTACGACGGCGTCTCGGTATCGCATCGCCGTGAACTCGATTCGGTACAGCAGGAACTGCGCGACACGCCGGGCTGCACGGCG
>CALJQI010000326.1 GCA_937980285.1 uncultured Gammaproteobacteria bacterium
GCCAGCACCACGGCCAGCAAGGCGGCGCTCGCCGCCAGTTCAAGCGAATGGAAAGTCAGCTGCAAAAAGGAGGCGTCGACCATGTCGGCGTAAGTTTCGATTGCCCACAGGGCCAGTTGGTAAGCAGGCAGCAAAAACCCAAGCGCCAGCGGTAAGAAACAGGCTAGAAAAGCAAGCAGCGCGCGATAGCCGCGCAGCCGATACTGCGGCAGCGAACTGTAGCGATTGGTCGCGTGATGGTAGCGCGCCCGCTGACGCGACCAGCGCTCGATAACGATTAGCGTAAATACGAACAGTAGTAAAATCGAGGCCAGTTTGGCCGCGGCGGCGCCATCGCCAAGCCCGAACCAGGTTCGAAAGATGCCAGTGGTAAAAACCCCAAGCCCGAAATAGGCTACCGTACCGTAGTCGGCCAGCGTCTCCATCAACGCCAGCGACAGTCCGGCGACGATTGCCGGGCGAGCCAGCGGCAGCGCAACGCGGTAAAAACTGGCCCACACCGAGCAGCCCAGGGTGCGACTTACTTCGAGCACGCAAATCGACTGCTCCAGAAAGGCCGCGCGCGCGAGCAGGTAAACATAGGGATACAGTACCAGCGAAAACATCGTCACCGCGCCACCGAGCGAACGGACCTCGGGAAAATAGTAATCGCGCACGCCCCAGCCGGTGCCGGCCCTGATCCAGCTTTGCAACGGACCGGCAAAATCCAGCATGCCGGTATAGGTATAGGCGATGATATAAGCCGGAAACGCAAGCGGTAGCAGCATCGCCCAGGCGAATATCCGTTTTCCCGGAAACAGGCACAGGCTGGTCAGCCAGGCGCAGCCGACGCCGATCACCAGCGTTCCCAGCGCGACCCCGAGCATCAACAGCGCGGAATTGAGCAGGTACTCGGTAAGCACGGTATCGATCAAATGCTGCCAGACATCGTTTGCCGGGTGCAAAATGAAACTGGCGACGGTAAAAATCGGCAGGCTGAACAGAATCGCCAGCAGCAACACGCCCGGTTCCCAGAATCGTTGCATTAAAGGCGTTGCGGAGACGGTTTTCAAATACTTACTGCTCGAGGAAATATGCTTGCATTAGGCTTTGTCTAACACGCTAACAGCTTTTTTTAGCTGCCACGCTAAATTAATGGTTTAACTGGCTATTTTCGGCGCTAAAATTGACACTTGGGAAATACTCCGCCGCGTTTTCGCTGCAGGGATTTTAATGAATATAGCTGTCCGCGTAAATAATAACTGTTCTCATTTGCGATTTATTAAACCATATGGCTGCAATTCCGGATAATCAATCCCTTCTAAGCGAAAACTGGTTCCAGTGGCAACAGGTCGCCGATTACCTGGCATCGAAGGATTTCGGCGCTGAAGATACCGATCGCATCGAACGCCTTGCAATTGCAAGCCCCTATGCGCTGCAGCAACTGCAACGCTCGCCCGAGCGCATCGATACTTTACTGCGTCTCGATGCTTTCTCGCTGCAAGCCGAGCCGATCGAAATCGCGCAAGACGAGAAAATCGATATCGACCGGGTCAAGCAACAGTTGCGCCATTACCGACACCGCAAGATGGTCGAAATCATTTATCTCGACGTGGTCGCGCAAAACCCGCTTGAAAACACGCTGCATCATCTTAGCGACCTCGCCGACCAGGTGATTCAACTCGCCCTTGCTGCCTGTAACAGGCAGCTTTCGGACAAGCACGGCCAACCGCTGGATGCCGACGGCGAGCCGATGCTGCTCAATATCATCGCCATGGGCAAGCTGGGCGGGCGCGAACTCAACTTTTCTTCCGATATCGACCTGATTTGCTGTTTCGAACACGACGGCGAACTCTCGGGCTTCGGCCAACTGAGCTACCAGGAGTATTTTGCCCGCCTGGTGCGCCTGTTCGGCCAGCTGCTGGCCGACAGTACCGCCGACGGTTTCGTTTACCGCGTCGACCTGCGCCTGCGGCCCTGGGGAGACTCCGGTCCCGTGGTGCTCAACCACAGCGCGCTGGAGCACTACTACCAGCTGCACGGTCGCGAATGGGAACAATACGCCATGGTCAAGGCGCGCATCATCAGCGGCAGCGACAGCAGTCGCGCTCATCTGTCGGCGCTGTTGAAGCCTTTCGTGTTCCGCAAGTATCACGACTACCGCGTGTTCGACGGCCTGGCGACCCTCAAGGGCAAGATCGATAACCAGGCAAAGTCGAAAGGCATGCGCGTCAATATCAAGGTCGGCCCGGGCGGCATCCGCGAAATCGAGTTTTTCGTGCAGGCGTTTCAGATACTGAAAGGCGGCCGCAACCACCAGCTACAGACCACCGAGATCTTCAAATGCTTCGACGCCTTTCTGCAACACGACATCGTCGAGGCCGAAACCATACACCGCCTGCGTGCCGCCTATTGTTTCCTGCGACAGCTGGAAAACCGCATCCAGATGTTCGAGGATCAGCAAACCCACGACCTGCCGAGCAGCGTCGATCAGCAGCGGCGTATAGCGATAACAATGGGTTTTGCCGACTGGGAAACGCTGCTAGTGGAGTTGCAGCAACACCGCGACCGGGTAAATCATTTTTTCAACGATTTGTTCAGGCGGGATCAGGAAGAGAAACCGCAAGCGGTGATCGACGACAGTTTCGCCGAAACCATCGAAGACGGTCGCGAGTGGGACTTCATCAACAATAGCGGTATCGCCGACAGCGCCGAAATCAACCAGTCGCTGAACCGCTTTCTTCGCTCCAAGGCATGGAGTTTCATGTCGGCCCGAGCCAGGCAGCGCTTCAACAACCTGCTGCCGCGCCTGCTCGAAACCATTGGCGGCGAACAGGATCCGGCCAGCCTGTTCGAGCGTTTCATGCGCCTGTTTTCGTCAATTGCCGGGCGCAGCGTCTATTTCGAATTGCTGTTCCAGAACAGCGCCCTGCTGGACAGGCTGTGCACGCTTTTTGCCAGGAGCGCCTGGATCGCAGAGGAGGTTTCACAGTACCCGATTTTACTGGAAAACCTGATCCATCCGGGTGACCAGAAGCGATTCGACAAGCTCGGACTGCAACAGCGTCTGCAGACGCAACTGGACAATATCGAGGGCGATACCGAACTCGAACTCGACAGCCTGCGACTGTTCAAACGCGAACAGACGCTGGTTATCGCAAGCGCAGAGCTGGCGCAGGAAATCGACGCCATCCAGGTCTGCCATTATCTCTGCGACCTCGCCGAAGTCGTGCTCGACGCGGTCTACCGTCTGGCCAGCAAGGCGTTGCGGCAACAGTATGGAATACCCCAGTGCAGTGTCGACGGCGAGCGCCGCGAGGCCCATCTTGCCGTCATTGGTTACGGCAAGCTGGGCGGTTACGAAATGCACTACCAGTCCGATCTCGATATTATTTTCCTGCACGACTCGAGCGGAGAGCAGCAGTTCACCAGCGGCGACAAATGCATCGAAAACTCGGTTTACTTCGCGCGACTGGCGCAAAAGATCATTTCGATGACCAGCGTGCTAACCGCCTCCGGCAAACTCTACGAAATCGATTCACGCCTGCGACCTGAAGGATCTTCCGGGT
>CALJQI010000327.1 GCA_937980285.1 uncultured Gammaproteobacteria bacterium
GAAGCGCTCGAAATAACCCGGCACCTGCTCGGCGCTGAGCGAACTACCCTCGATCTGCATGAAATCTTCCGCCAGCCGGATCTGGCTAAGCCAGACTTCATCGACCTGCAGCCTGGACAGCGCCAGCAGGTAACGGGAGAAGCCTTCACCCGAACCAAAGCGGTTGGCATCGACAAAATTAAGCACTTTCTTTCGCGCGGAAATCTGGCTCGCGGCATCCTCGATTTCAATATCGATACGGCTGTCCTGCAGCAGCCTGGCAAGTTTTGCATTGGCGGCCGCGAGCTCCGCGGCCACCTGCTCGCGATCGGTCTGGATAGCCAGATTGCGCTGTTGCGCCTGCTGCAGTTCGCTTTGCAGGAGAAAACTCCAGATCGAAATTCCGGCCAGCACCACCAGCGTCATTGCCGCGACCTGGGCGGCAGATATCCACAGCCGCTTTTCACGAAAACGATCCTGGTAGAGGTTGACCTGCTGGACAATCACAGGCTGACCCCCCGCAATGCCGCGCAATAGGCGTGAAAACAGTTCGGATCGAGCGCGGAACTGTCTTCGTCGTCGGCAAAGCTGATAAATTCGATATCGAAGTTACTCAGGTTCTGCAGGTACATCGCCGCTTTCTCGGTGGCCTTGATCTGGGGGAATATGCGCAGGTTAGTGACCGAACCCATGCCGTAGTAACTCTCGAAATAATCCAGCGAACGCTGCAGTTCGAGCAATAACGCATCGAATACGCTTTCATCCTCGCCGGTGGCAAGCCCCAGCTGATCGATACCGATCATGAATTCGCGCGACACGTACAAATCGGTGTCGTGATAGACGCTGAGTAACCCGTTATCACGGGTCAGCGTCAACAGCGCCAGGCTGTGCTCACCGCTTTGCTGTACCGACTGCAGGTTGGAGCGCACCAGCTCGTGAACGTCCAGCGCGTCAAGCGTCAGGGCGCTGGCCTTGATGCTGTCGACGTAATTTCTGATTACCGCCTCACGCGCAGCCACGACGCCGACCTGCTGCTGCTTGTTCTTGCTCGATTCCGGCATCGGGTAGCTGTCGATCACGGCATTGCCGACATCGTAGTTGATCAGGTCCTTGATCTTCCAGCTGACCGCCTGAATCATTTCCGAATCTTCCACCTCGGGTTTTTCCACCTGGTAGACATCGCAATCTTCGCTTGCGAGCAGGCACACACAGGGCGTTTTTTGCAGGCCGTTAGCCTGCACCCATGCCTTCAAGGCTTCGACCTGGGCCTCCTGGCCGTCGGCCGCGACAAACTCGCTGCGCAGGATCCGGCCGGGCGTTTTTCTGCCGGTCTGGACCTGGGTCACGGCTACGCCGCCGGGCAGAAAATCTACCCCGACCTGGGAATCTTTTTGCGCTGCCGAAAACAGGCCCACGTTTTTCACTCCGAGTGTTTCAGTTAACTAATAGCAGTTTGTAATGCTTATGCCACATGCAAATTACGAGCCAGCCGGACTTGAATCCACGGGACGCGCAACGAGAAACCTTTTGCGCCCCACCGCAAAAGGCAATAACCTCCATTATCAAACGATTTTTTATCTAGATATTCCTTAAGAAAATCGCCATAACTTATTGTCATTATTAAAAATATTAACCCATAGTTGGGTATTTTCAAGTTATTAGCCAAAATAAATTTCGATATGATGCACATAGTTCTTTTCGAACCCGAAATTCCGCCCAACACCGGCAACATCATGCGCCTTGCGGCAAACACAGGCTTCCGCCTGCATTTGATCGAGCCACTGGGATTCGAACTCGAGCACAAACAGTTGCGCCGCGCCGGCCTGGACTATCGGGAATGGGCGCACACGAGCCGTTACAGCGATTTTGAGGATTTCATTAATCGCTGTGAATTCAATAATTTATATGCTTTCACGACGAAAGCGGAGAGGATTTACAGCGACGTTGAATTCGCTAGCGGAGATGCCCTGCTATTCGGTCCCGAGAGCCGCGGCCTGCCGCCCGAAATCCTGCAGTCACTGGCTAGCGATAACAGGTTGCGCATCCCAATGGTGGCAACGTCGCGCAGCCTGAACCTGTCGAACACGGTTTCGATCGCCGTCTACGAAGCCTGGCGGCAGCAGGGTTTTTGCTGACAGCGCGGCTTTATTCGTGCCCTTGCGGCCGGCTTTCGAGGTCTCTTACCGCGTCATCCGGATTCTTGCCGTCATACAGTACGTGATAGACCTCGTCGATGATCGGAAGATCGAGCCCAAGCTGTTTCGATTTATGGTATATGGCCTTGGCGGCGCGCAAGCCCTCGACGGTCTGGCCGACCTCGATTTCAGCCTGGATTACATTCTTGCCCTTGCCGATGGCAAGCCCGAAACGCCGGTTACGGCTCTGATCGTCGGTACAGGTCAGTATGAGGTCGCCGAGCCCGGCCAGGCCCATCAGGGTTTCCCGCTTTGCGCCCAGCGCGGTTCCCAGGTGCATGATTTCGGAAAGCCCGCGGGTCATCAGCGCGGCGCGGGTATTGGCGCCGAAGCCAAGCCCGTCGGACACGCCTACCGCTATCGCCAGCACGTTCTTGAGCGCACCGCCGAGTTCGACGCCGACAATATCATCGCTGGTGTATGCGCGAAAATGATGACCGCGCAGCAACGCGGCAAAGGTTTCGCTGGACTGCGGATCGTTACCGGCACAGGCGATTGCCGCCGGCATGCCGCGCGCGACTTCGGTGGCAAAGGTCGGGCCAGAAACGACGCCATAGTGGCGCAGCGCCAATTCCTCGGTAACGACCTCGTGCAGCAGCTTGCCGGTTTCGATTTCGAATCCCTTGCTGGCCCAGAACAGCAGCCTGTCGTCATCGATTAGCGGCTTCAGCTTTTGCAACAAACCCCTGAAGCCCTTGCTCGGAATGACGATCAACAGGTAAGGGGTGTCTTTTACCGCGTCTTCCAGGCTTGCGACCGGTTCGATATTGTCGGCCAGCCTGAAGCCGGGCAGAAAATCGGAATTCTCCCTCAGCTCCCGCAGTCTGGCGATATGATCCGCCTCGTGACCCCAGAGCCTGACCCGCAGCTGGTTTCTCGCCAGCTGGATCGCGAGCGCGGTTCCCCATGAACCCGCACCAAGCACCGCGACCGTTTCAGCCATGAGCGCGCCTAGTGCGTGACCTCGGCCTGATCGGGGCTGGATTCCTCGACTGCCCCTTCCGGGTTGGCCTGCTTCTGTATGTGCTGCTGGTAGAGGGCGTCGAAATTAACAGGTGACAGAATCAGCGGCGGGAAACCGCCTCGCACCGACAGGTCTGAAATCACTTCACGCGCGTATGGGAAAAGAATACTCATACACTGGCTGCCCAGCAGGTATTTCTTTTCTTCTTCCTCGAATCCCGACATGACAACCAGGGCGGCATGCTGGACCTCGATCAGGAACGCCGTTTTGTCCTGGTGGTTTACGGTCGCGGTAAGACAGAGTACGGCCTCGTACAAATCGCCCTCGATATGCTGCTGGTTGTTGGTCAGGTTGAGATCGACCTTCGGATCCCACTGCTTGAAACTAAAAGAGTTCGGCGAATCGGGAGATTCGAACGACGCATCTTTGATGTACAGTTTCTGAATCGCAAACTGTTTCCGGTTTTCCTGTTCTTCGCTCATGAGATCACTTCTTGCTAATGGGTAGATGCGCGTCCTGCCAGGCCAGCATGCCGCCGTTCAAACTATAGACTTTTTCAAAACCGTGCTTGCCGAGCTCCTTGCAGGCAGCGCCCGAGCGAGCGCCCGACTTGCAGTAAACCAGCAGGGTCTTGTTCTTGTGTTTTTCCAGTTCGCCGACACGTTTCGCCACCGCGCCGGACGGAATCTGGATGGCCTTGGCGATCTTGCCACCGACGGTTTCGGATGGCTCGCGCACGTCGAGCACGACCACATCCTCGTTGTTCATCAGCTGAACCGCGCCCGCGGGCGTGAGGCTGGCAAACCTTTGCGAGGCGATTTTCATTTCATTGAAAAAGGTCAGCGCCAGCAGCACCGCAAACGCAATCACCAGGAAGGGGTGATTCCCCGCAAATTCAGAAACTTGAGCCAACATATGTTTGGGAACGAAATCTTTGGTAGCATGTTAGCCGGTGGAACAGAACACTTCCTGCATCATTCCTATCAAACGCAGGGTACGTTCATCACCGACCCGATAATAAACCTTGTTCGCATCCTTGCGCGACGACAGTATACCTTTATCGCGCAAAATCGCGAGATGTTGTGAGATATTACTTTGAGATGTGCCGACATTATCGACGATTCCCTGTACGCAAACCTCGCGACTGCCGAGCGTACACAGTATCTTGAGGCGCAGCGGGTGAGACATGGCCTTGAGCGAACGCGAGGCGATCTCGATATCCGCGGCATGCGCCAGCAGTTGGTCGCTGTCGACGACATCTATCGTTTCAGGTTTCATTTGCTTAAGAGTATTACCAAACGTTAATATTAGAAAATGATTATGGTCAAAACCCGCCCCGATGTCCACTTTACGTCCGAGTAAACTATTTCTCAGTGCGCTTGCCGTCTGCCTGCTGGCCTCCGCGCCAGCGATGGCCGAAGACCGCGAGGTCAGGGAAAAACAGTTGAAAACCGTTCTCGGCAAGATCGAGAAACTGAAACAGGCTATCGACGTCAAGGAAGACAGCAAGTCGAAGTACATCAAGCAGCTGAAATCGATAGAGCGCAACATCGGCGGCATCAGCCAGGACATTCGTGCTATCGGCAAAAAGATCAAGGCGAGGAAAAAGGAACTGGCAGCACTGCGCGAAACCCGCCTGCAGCATCAGCGCCAGCTAAGCCGGGAAAACGACTACCTGGCCGAACAGGTCTATACCGCGTTTACGCTGGGTCGCGAGGAAAAAGTGAAGCTGCTGTTTTCGCAGCAGGAACCGCAAAGCCTGCAGCGAAACCTGGTTTACTACCAGTATTTCTCCAACGCGCGCGTCGCCCTGATCAATGACGTACAGGCGAATATCGACAAGATTATAGAAACCGAGAAACTCATCCAGCAGGCGCGCCAGGAGCTGGAAAAGGACCAGCAGGCCTTGAACCGGCAAAAACAGAAGCTCGACAAGGATCGCGGCAAGCGCAAATCGATCATCGCTTCGCTCGACCAGCAGTTGAAAAAACAGGGCGGCAGCCTTTCGCGGCTAGAGGACGAGGCGGTACAGCTGCAAAACCTGATCAAATCGATCCAGGAGATTTTCGTCGATGCGCCCGAAACCGAGATTTCGCGACGCGCTTTCGCCGAGTTGAAGGGAAAACTCGCCTGGCCGGTCAAGGGCAAACTGAAACGCCTGTTCGGCCGCAACAAACCCCTGTCGAACCTGCGCTGGCAGGGGGTCATGATCGAGGCGCCCGGCGGCAGCCACGTGCAGGCGGTATCGCACGGACGCATCGCCTTCGCCGACTGGCTGCGCGGGCTCGGAAACCTGATCATCATCGATCACGGCAATTCCTACCTGTCGCTCTACGGTCACAACGAATCGCTGTTCAAGTCTGCCGGCGAATGGGTCGATGCGGGCGAGGTAATCAGCAGCATTGGCAGTAGCGGCGGGCAGAAAAAGCCCGGGCTTTACTTCGAGATACGAAAAAAAGGCAAACCGCAAAATCCCACCGGCTGGTGCAAGGCAAACAACAAATTTGCCTCGGGTTAACGCCCGCGGCCTGATAAAACTGCAAAATTCCGCCTTTTCCCGTAGAATTTCGCCTTCTCGACACAATCTTTTGAACTGTTTGGGACTTTTAAGGCAATATTCTGGTCTACAATTACCAGTCAGGCTAACAGCCAGCGCGCACTATCGGAGAATCGAATGCTACAAAATCTGCGAACTTCCACCTGGTTTCTGAGTGGAATACTACTTGGCTTGTCGCTGGCGGTAGGCCACAGCGTTTACGCGCTAAAGGATGATGACAAGCAGATTCCTTTCGAAGACATACAGGCTTTTACCGAAGTCTTTTCCAAGGTCAAGTCCGACTACGTCGAAACGGTTGACGACAAGAAACTGATCGAGGACGCGATCCGCGGCATGCTAAACGGTCTCGATCCGCACTCCGCGTTCCTCAACACCAGCGAATTCAGCGATCTCAAGATCGGCACCACCGGGCAATTCGGCGGTCTCGGCATCGAGGTCGGCATGGAGAACGGCTTCGTCAAGGTAATTTCACCGATCGACGACACGCCGGCTTCGCGCGCCGGCATCCAGGCCAGCGACCTGATCATCAAGCTCGACGACAAGTCGGTCAAGGGCATGACGCTGAATGAAGCGGTCAAGATCATGCGCGGCAAACCCAATACCGATATCGATCTGACCATCGTTCGCGAAGGCGAATCCCAGCCGCTGGTGATCAAAATCACGCGTGAAATCATTCGCGTGAAAAGCGTCAAGAACCGCATGCTCGAGCCGGGCTACGGCTATGTTCGCATTACCAATTTCCAGTCGCGCACCACCACCGACCTGCTGAAAGCAATTTCCGACCTGCAAAAGGAAGAGCGACTCAAGGGCATGGTGCTCGACCTGCGCAACAATCCCGGCGGCGTCCTCAACGGCGCGGTCGGCGTCTCTGACGCGTTTATCGATGACGGCCTGATCGTATACACCGAGGGCCGGCTGGACGATTCCAGCCATCGCTACCTGGCGACCCCGGGCGATAGCCTCAACGGCGCGCCGCTGGTGGTGTTGATCAACGGTGGCTCGGCATCGGCTTCCGAAATCGTCGCCGGCGCGGTGCAGGATCACAAGCGCGGCATCATCATGGGCACCAAGTCGTTTGGCAAGGGTTCGGTGCAAACCATCCAGGAACTGCGCAACGGTTCGGCGGTAAAGCTCACCACGGCGCGTTACTTCACGCCGAACGGGCGCTCGATCCAGGCCAAGGGCATCGAGCCGGATATCAAGCTGTCGACGCTGCGTCTCTCGGAAAATGACGAAAAGGCGCGTGATACCTATTCCGAGAGCGATCTCGAAGGACGCCTGAGCAATCCCAACGGCGAAGGCAAGGACGGCGAGAAGAGCAAGGCCGCGGAAGACAAGGAAGCGCTGGCGAAATCCGATTTCCAGCTCTACGAAGCGCTTAACCTGCTCAAGGGTTTGAATATCCTCGGCTCGCTCAGCAACGGCTAGACAAAGGGCTCGATGCGACCATTCTGGTTGACCCTGCTGGCGCTGCTGGCCACTTCGGCCGCAGCCGACCAGCGGCCGGTGCTATCGCTTGTGATCGACGATCTCGGCTACTCGCTGGAAAACGGCATGGCCGCGATCGAGCTCGACGGCGATCATACCTATGCAATTCTGCCGGGAGCGGTTTACAGTCGCAAACTCGCCCGCCACGCGCATGACAACAATAAGGAAGTGATACTGCACCTGCCGATGCAATCGATCAGCTCGCGCGCGGCACACGAACCGAACGCGCTCAACGAGGCGATGGACGAAGACCAGCTGAGCACAAACGTGCATTCGCTACTGGCGGAAATCCCCTTCATTCGCGGCGTCAACAATCACATGGGCAGTCATCTGACCGAGTTCGATTTTTTCATGCGCCCGGTGATGGACAGCATCCGCGGCTACAATCCGAACCTGTATTTCCTCGACAGTCGCACCTCGCCGCGCAGCGTCGCCCACGCGCAGGCGCTGGACGCAGGGCTGAGCGCGATCACGCGCGACGTCTTTCTCGATAACGAGCGCAACCTGGAGTCGATACGTTTACAGTATCGCATCTGGCTCACACAGGCGCGCGAACGCGGCTCGGCGATCGCCATCGGCCACCCCTATCCGAATACGCTAAGCGTGCTGCGTGAGAACCTGGGCATGGCCAATACCGATTTCAGGTTCCTGCGAATTTCGAGCCTGATCGGTGAACGCAAATCGCTACAAACATCCCAGTCCGAGACCCTGCCCACAACGGCGGCCGCGGGGCAATAACCAACCCGCCTGCTTTGCCAGGACGATGAATTACCCTGCAATCGAGACCGCGTGCATTACCTTGCGCTAAATCGGCTCCAAAACCTGTAGCTGAACGAAATGCCCGCAGCCTGCAAATCGCCTGCGGCGATCTTGCCGGCAAAAACCGGCTTATAGCGGCGGCCGCTGAAAACCGCCCATCAGGGCTTCAACCTGCTGCGCCAGCGCCAGCGCGAGGTCTTCGCGCCAGGGCGGGGCCAGGATCTGCACGCCGACCGGCAAGCCGTCGGCGCTGCTGCCGGCGCGCACCGATACGCCGGGCCAGCCGAGCAGGTTGAAAATCTGGATATAGCCCCATTGGTCGAAGCTGTCGTCATGCGAGGCTTTGTGCGGCCGCGCCAGCGCAAATGAAACCGGGCACAAGATGGCATCGTAATCGTTGAAAAACCCGAGCGCCTGGCTGCGGATCTCGTCAATGGCTTCGAGTACGGCGGGATCGAGCCGGTTAGCGGCCGCTATGCCCTGCTCGGTAAGATAGCCGTCGAGTTCCTCCGAAGGCTGCCCGGTACCGTAACGTTTAAGCAAACGCATGATATAGCCGGCGTTGGTGGCTTCGCGAAATTCAGTCGTCAGGTTTACCAGCCGTCGCGTTTGCGGCAACAGCTTTTCCTGCAGATCGAAGCCCGCGTCATGCAACGCCCTGGCGGTGGCTGCGACCACACGCTGGATATCATCGGCCGGAGTTACGATACCGTTATCGGCGTACCAGGCGATGCGCAGGCGCGAGCAATCTACCGCCTGCGGGTCACCCACGGGAACCGGCACCACGGCCGGGTCGCGGCCATCGGGGCCGCAGATCAAAGGCAGCGCGATATTCAGGTCTTCGACGTAACGCGCCATCGGGCCGATCTGCGTCAGGCAATCCAGCACGCCGCCGAAGGGCACGATGTGTCCGCTGCGCGGCGTGCGCCCCGAGGTCGGCTTGATGCCTGCAATACCGCAAAGATGCGCCGGCTCGCGGATGCTGCCGCCGGTGTCCGAGCCAAG
>CALJQI010000328.1 GCA_937980285.1 uncultured Gammaproteobacteria bacterium
GACGCCGCGGCCGGAAACGTGGGTTATTTGCTCACGCGTGGAAAAGCCGGACTGTAAAATCAATGCCGCCAGCGACTGCTTGTCGAGTGGCGCCCCCTCGTCCAGCAATCCGCGCTCGATTGCGGTATTGCGAATTCGATCATAATCGAGACCGCCGCCGTCGTCGCTGCAGGTCACCACCACGTTATTGCCCTGCTGCTCGAAGTTGAGCACGATCGAACCCTGCGGCGACTTGCCGCCGGCCTCGCGCAACTCGCTGCTTTCGATACCGTGGTCGACGGCATTGCGCAGCATATGCATCAGCGGATCGGCGAGCCTGTTGAGAACATCGCCGTCGAGCATCAAATCCTGCCCGACGATAGACAACTTCGCCAGTTTTTCGGTCGAGCGGCATACCTGGCGCAGCGTTCGCTGCAGCCTTGACGCTATGTTGCTCACCGGCACCATGCGCGTCGTCATGACCATTTGCTGCAGCTCCTTGTTGAGGCGCTGCTGCTCGAGAAACAGGGCGTCGAGTTCGTTGACCTCGCCGCTGAAGCCGCGCAGGATTTCACGCGAATCGGCGACGCTTTCGATGTAGGCGTGGGTAGCGCCGTAAAACTCGTCGTACTCATCCATTTCCAGCGGATCGAAGTCGCCGGAGCCATCCGCCGCCGAACCGCGGTGGCGCGACGCCATCGCGCGAATACTGACCAGGTTTTCCAGTTCGTAGCGCAGTTGCTGCATCGAGCTGTCGTTGTGGCGAATCAGCTTTTCATCCGCCTCGAGGCGGTTCAGCCGTTCCTGGATCTGGCCGCTGGTAATCGCCGTTTCACTGACGATACGGAATATGTTATCGAGCAGTTTGAGCGGCACGCGCACCGAATCGACCCCGCTCGCGGCGGCCACGCCGTCCTGTTCGCGGCTCGCCCTGCGCTCTGCCATGCCATCCGCGCCGCTGCTTTCCTCCGCAGGGGGCACTCTGACGCCAGAAGAGACCGCGGGGGAAGCAGGCTCGCTGAAATCTTCATGTCGCATTTGCCCGCTATCGATGCGGTTCGCCCAGTCGAGTACGTCCTGCAGCACGCGCAGGGCGTCGTCGGGTGGCGGCGCCATACCCTGCAGCGACTCGATCATCGCTTCGATGGTATCCGCGGCTTCCTGCAGGGTGTTGGCCAGCGCCTCGGGCGGCGATATCTTGTGCCTGGCGATATAATCGAAAATATCCTCGACATGGTGCGCCAGGTTAGCGACGCCCTTGACCCCGACCAGGTTGCCGGAGCCCTTGAGCGTATGCACGATGCGCTGCGCGGCCTCGACATTGGTTTGGACGTCTTCACCATCGCCAATCGCCACCATCAGGCTCGAGAATGTTTCCGCGTGAGCGGGTGATTCGGCGAAAAACGCATCGATCAATTCGGGGCTTGCATCGCCAGACATTTCCAGCGAAACGTCCTCGGCAGTGGCCTCGATTTCACGTAACTCGGCCTGCGGCAAGCCGTTGCTTACCCGAGCCGCCTGCGTAAGACCTTCGATCAGGGCGCGCAGATTGCTGTACAGCAGCGGCTGCGGCCAGTTTTGATTTTCCAGGTAGTCGATCACGGCGATGCAGCGCGCATCGTCGTCGGGATTCAGCAAATGCTCGATAACCACGCGCGGCCAGTGCTGCAGTAGCTCCAGCGAATCGGCGCGGCGCACCGGTTGCAGGCCGGTGACCAGCACCAGGTTTTCCTCGACGAATTGACAAATCATCGTCAATCCCTCGAGCTCGAGCTCGCCGGCGACGCTGGCGACCCTGCCGACGATTTCCCAATAAGCCGCGGCCGCCGCGGTCAACGCTTCGTCGTTGTTCGCAGTGGCAATTGTTTGCGCCATTTCGGCCAGTTGCGGAGAGACTTCGCGCAATTCGTAGGCCAGCATGCCGAGGATATTATCGGTATCGATGTCGATGTCGTCGATCGCCTCGGCGCTATCGAGGCCGGCTTCGCTGACCCAGTCCTCGCTATCGCCGTCCGCTTCGACGCCCCAGATGTCGATTTCGTTTTCCGGCTCGGCGCCTGGCGCCGGCGACTCGCTCACGGGCGAACCTGTCATCCCGGTTAATTCATCGGCGAGCTCGCCAACACCGAGGATAGCGCCGAGCGCGGCCTGCGTATCGTCGGGCAAGGGCCGCAGCAGCAATCCGATACCGCCGGCATCGTCACCCAATTCCAGGTAGCGTACGGTATCCGCCAGCCAGTTGAGAATATCCGCTCCCCTTTGCGCGCTGAACGACAGCTCCTGGTCGCCGATCCAGGACAACACCGCTTCGGCCACCAGGTACAAATCGTCCTGCCCAGCCTGGCTCGAGGCCCAGACGAGGTTTTCAAGATGATTGGCGCAAAGCTGGCGGAAATCATCGGCGGTTTGTTCTGAAAACCCGACCAACGCGTCGGCAATTTCCTGTCGCGCCATGCCGATCAGGGTCAGCAGCGCCTCGTTGCCATCGGCCTGTGGCGAATCAGTCATCGCTTGTTATCGTCTCGCGTTCGATACCGAGGCCGATCAGGCCGCCGGCAGCTTGAACAC
>CALJQI010000329.1 GCA_937980285.1 uncultured Gammaproteobacteria bacterium
AACCCCCGATCGTCAATGCCGGTCGAATTATGTCTTTGTAAAAGTAAAAAATCCATCGCAAAGCTGTTAAAGTTCGCGCCGACAGATCCAGGGAATCCGATAATGAACGAAGCATACGACTACGACCTGATTGCGTTGGGCGCCGGCAGCGGAGGCCTGTCTATAATCGAGCGAGCGGCCAGCTATGGCCAGCGCTGCGCCGTAGTCGAGCGTGGCAGGATCGGCGGCACCTGCGTCAACGTCGGCTGTGTACCGAAGAAAATCATGTGGTTCGGCGCCAACCTCGCACACATGATCAACGATGCCAAAAGTTACGGCTATGATCTGAGCAATAACGGTTTCGACTGGTCCAGCCTGGTCGCCCGGCGCGAAAAGTATATCGACGGGATCAACAGCTGGTACCACGGCTACCTGAAAGACCTGGGCATAGACGAACTCGAAGGCGAGGCCAGTTTTGTCGACGCACATACGATCGCGGTAGCGGGCAAACACTATTCCGCCAGGCATATCGCCATCGCCACCGGCACGCGCCCTCGCCTGCCGGCCATTCCGGGCATCGAGCTGGCCATCACATCGGATGGTTTTTTCGAACTGAAACAGCAGCCGATGCGAGTCGCTATCGCCGGTTCGGGTTATATCGCGGTAGAACTGGCGGGCGTGCTGAACGCGCTCGGTAGCGAGGTCAGCCTGTACCTGCGCAAGCACCACGTGCTCGGCGAGTTCGACAGCCTGCTGGGCAGCACGCTATTCGAAGAGATTGCAAAATCCGGCATCAAAGTTCGAACCGAAGCAGAGATTACCGCCATAGAATGCAATGCCGAAGGCCTGTTGACGCTGCAGGACAACCACGGCGTCATGCTGGAAGGCCTGGACCAGGTCATCTACGCCATCGGTAGAGATCCGGAGCTCGGCGGCCTCGGGCTCGACAAGGCAGGTGTCGAAGTAAATGCCCGCGGCTATATCGAAACCGATGTGTACCAGAACACCAGCCAAGCGCATATTTTCGCGCTCGGCGATGTTACCGGGCGCGCGCCGCTGACCCCGGTGGCGATTGCCGCCGGTCGACGCCTGGCCGACCGGCTGTACGACGGTCAGGACGATCGCCACCTGAACTATGAACTAATCCCCAGCGTCGTCTTCAGCCATCCGCCGATCGGCACGGTCGGCATGACCGAGCAGGCCGCACGCGCCGAGTACGGCGATCGAGTAAGGATTTACCAGACCCGCTTCACCGCGATGTACAACGCCATCAGCGATCATGACGTTCCTACCGCGATGAAGCTTGTGTGTCTCGACGAGGAAGAAAAGGTAATCGGCTGCCACCTGATCGGCCCCGGCGTCGACGAAATGCTGCAGGGGTTCGCGGTGGCGATTCGAATGGGCGCCTGCAAGAAAGACTTCGACGATACCGTTGCAATCCACCCGACCAGTTCCGAAGAGCTGGTGACCATGCGTTAACGAAAGATAATTTATTGCGTAAATAGGCTTACTAAACAATTGGTTAAGAAGCCTACTTAAAGTAAATTCATCCTATCTGGAGCACGTCCCGCATGGAGAAAAGGCCTTTTTCCCGCTGACTGACCCAGCGGCATGCCCGCATTGCGCCGCGGGCGAAATTCATGCGATCGGTTGCCTTGTGCGTAATTTCGACGCGCTCGCCTTGGTCGGCAAACATCACGGTGTGCTCGCCTACGATATCCCCGGCCCTGATGGTTTCGAAACCAATCGTCTTGCGCTCGCGGGCGCCGGTTTGCCCGTGACGGCCATACACCGCGCAATCATCCAGGTTTCGCCCCAGCGCGTCGGCAATCACCTGGCCCATTTTAAGCGCGGTACCCGAAGGTGCGTCTACCTTGTGCCGGTGGTGCGCTTCGATCACCTCGATATCTACGCTATCTCCAAGCACCGAGGCCGCGATATGCAACAACTCCAGGCAAAGATTTACGCCGACACTCATGTTCGGCGCGTATACGATAGCGATCTGTTCACCTGCCTGCGCCAGTTTCTGCTCCAGGGCGGCGTCGCAACCGGTAGTGCCGATTACCATCTTCTTGCCGTGATCGCGGCATAAATCGACGTGCCCGGTGGTCGCGCTCGGGTGGGTGAAATCTATCAGCAGGTCGAAGGCTTCCGGGTCGACCCGGTCACTGACGATAACCTGGTTGGCCGGCAGGCCGGCGAGAACGCCGGTGTCCATGCCCAGGCTGGGACTATCGGCACGCTCGAGCGCCTGTGTCAGCAGCAATTCATCGGTTTCGTCACAGGCTAGTACCAGGTTTCTGCCCATGCGCCCGGCGGCGCCGGCGATTGCGATTCGAGTCATTGCAGGCTCCTGATCAGGATTTCATGTCTTCGAAAAACTGCTTCATGTTATCGATCCATGACTTTTCGTTCGGGCTGTGCTTGTTGGCCGCCTTGCCCATCGATTGCCCGAACTGTTCGAGCAGTTCTTTTTGCTCGCTGTTCAGTTTTACCGGCGTTTCCACGACGATGCGGCAAATCAGGTCGCCTACCGGCCCGCCGCGCACCGGCTTGACGCCCTTGCCGCGCATGCGAAACAGCTTGTGCGTCTGCGTGCCGGCTGGAATCTTCAGATTGAGACGACCGCCCAGGCTGGGCACTTCGAGCTCGCCGCCCAGCGCCGCGGTAACGATATTGATCGGAACCTCGCAGTACAGGTCGGCGTTGTCGCGTTCGAAAATCGGATGCGGCTTGACATGAATCTGGACAAACAGGTCGCCGGCAGGCGCGCCGGCATCGCCCGCTTCGCCTTCACCGGCAAGGCGTATGCGATCGCCATTGTCCACGCCGGCGGGCACTTCCACCGACAGCGACTTGTGTTCCTTGACGCGGCCCGCGCCATGGCAACTGCCGCAGGGATCGCTGATAGTCGTTCCCTTGCCGCGACAATTCGGGCAGGTTTGCTGCACCGAGAAAAAGCCCTGCTGCATGCGAACCTGGCCGTGGCCGCCGCAGGTGCTACAGGTGTCGGGCGAGGTACCCGGTTTGGCGCCGCTACCGGAACAGCTGGTGCAGTGTTTCAGCGTCGGCACTCGAATCTTGACCGTGGTGCCGGCTACGGCGTCTTCCAGGCTCAGCTCGAGGTTGTACTGCAGGTCGGCGCCCTTGCGTACGCGCGAGCGCCCGCCGCCACCGAAAATATCGCCGAAAATATCGCTGAAAGCATCGCCGAAACCGCTGCTGCTGAAGCCGCCGCCGGCCGATTGATCGACACCGGCGTGGCCGAACTGGTCGTAAGCGGCGCGTTTATCGGCATTGGAAAGTACGTCGAAAGCTTCCTTGGCTTCCTTGAAACGTTGCTCGGCTTCCTCGTCGTCCGGGTTGCGATCGGGATGATACTTCATCGCCAGACGACGAAACGCCTTCTTGATATCGGCGTTCGAAGCCGTGTTTGCTACCTCGAGAATTTCGTAGTAATCGCGTTTTGACATTGCTTCTAATCTTTAAAACGGAAAAAACCCGGCGCGAAAAATCGCGCCAGGTTCCTGGTAACGGCCAGCGTTAATCCGTTACTTCTTGTCGTCTTCCTTAACTTCCTCGAACTCGGCGTCGACGACGTCGTCAGCCGCGTCCGACTGGGCTGAAGCATTGGCATCGACCGGTTCGGGTCCACCGTCCTCGGCACCCGCCGAGTAAGCCTTCTCCGCCAGCTTGCTCGATGCCTCGGCCAGCGCCCGGGTTTTGGTTTCGATGATATCCTTGTCGCTACCCTCGAGCGCCTTCTTCAGGTCGCCGATCGCAGCTTCGATATTGGCGCGGTCCTCGCCTTCGACCTTTTCGCCGAGATCCTTGAGGGTTTTCTCCGCGGCATGCACCATGGCGTCGGCCTGGTTGCGAACCTCGACGGTTTCGCGGTGCTTGCGGTCTTCGTCCGCGTGCGCTTCCGCGTCCTTGATCATAGCGTCGACTTCGTCGTCGGAAAGTCCGCTGGAAGCCTTGATAACGATCTTCTGTTCCTTACCGGTCGCCTTGTCCTTGGCCGAGACGTTGAGGATACCGTTGGCGTCGATGTCGAAGGTGACCTCGATTTGCGGTATGCCGCGTTGCGCCGGCGGAATCTCGGACAGGTCGAAACGGCCTAGCGACTTGTTGGCGGTTGCGACTTCGCGCTCGCCCTGCAGCACATGCACGGTTACCGCGGTCTGGTTGTCCTCGGCGGTCGAAAAGGTCTGCGACGCCTTGGTCGGAATCGTGGTGTTCTTTTCGATCAGCTTGGTCATCACGCCACCCAGGGTTTCGATACCCAGCGACAGCGGGGTAACGTCGAGCAGCAGTACGTTCTTGACATCGCCGCCGAGCACACCGCCCTGGATCGCGGCGCCGCTGGCGACGGCTTCGTCGGGGTTGACGTCTCGACGCGCTTCGCGGCCGAAGAAGTTCTTGACCACTTCCTGTACTTTCGGCATGCGAGTCTGGCCGCCGACCAGGATGATATCGTTGATATCCGAAACCGATACGTCGGCGTCGTCCATCGCGACCTTGAGCGGGTCGATGGTGCGCGCGATCAGGTCGTCGACCAGCGACTCGAGCTTGGCGCGGGTAATTTTCAGATTAAGATGCTTCGGCCCCGAGGCGTCTGCGGTGATATACGGCAGGTTGACATCGGTTTGCTGGCTCGAAGATAGCTCGATCTTGGCCTTTTCGGCGGCTTCCGTGAGACGCTGCATTGCCAGCGGATCGCCGCGCAGATCCATGCCCTGCTCTTTTTTGAACTCATCGGCCAGGTAGTCGATCAGGCGCATGTCGAAATCCTCGCCACCGAGAAAGGTGTCGCCATTGGTCGAAAGTACTTCGAACTGGTGCTCACCGTCTACTTCCGCGACTTCGATGATCGAGATATCGAAGGTGCCGCCACCGAGATCGTAAACCGCGATCTTTTTGTCGCCGGTTGCCTTGTCCATGCCGTAGGCCAGTGCCGCCGCAGTAGGCTCGTTGATGATGCGCTTGACCTCGAGGCCGGCGATCTTGCCAGCATCCTTGGTCGCCTGGCGCTGAGAGTCATTGAAATAGGCGGGGACGGTGATAACCGCTTCGGTAACTTCTTCTCCAAGATAGTCTTCCGCGGTTTTCTTCATCTTCTGCAGTACGCGCGCGGAAATCTCCGGTGGCGCCATCTTCTTGCCCTTGGCTTCGACCCAGGCGTCGCCATTGTCGGCCTTGAGAATTTTGTAAGGTACCAGGTCGATATCCTTCTGCACCGCGGACTCGTCGAAACGGCGTCCGATCAGGCGTTTTACCGCGTACAGGGTATCGCTGGGATTGGTGACCGCCTGACGCTTGGCCGGCTGCCCTACAAGGACTTCGTCATCGGCGCCGAAAGCGACGATGGAAGGGGTGGTGCGATCGCCTTCCGCGTTTTCGATAATCTTGGGTTTGTCACCCTCCATTACCGCCACGCAGGAATTCGTGGTACCGAGGTCTATGCCTATGATTCTGCCCATTTAAATGCTCCAAAAAATACGGTTCAAGTGAAACTTACACCCGATGTAGGGTTATTTTTCTTTCTTTCAAGCGAATTCACGCAATTATTTCAGGCGCTACTTGGCGACCACCACCATTGCCGGGCGTACCAGTCTCTCGTTCAGCGAGAATCCTTTTTGCATGACTTCGATAACGGAATTGGATTCAGCACCCTCGGCCTCGATCATGCTGATGGCCTGATGTTTTTCAGGATCGAATTTCTCACCCATGGGATCTATTTGCTCGAGGCCGTTTTTTTCAAGCACCTGGACGAACATGTTCATGGTCAGCGCGGATCCCTCGCGAATACTCTCAAGCGTTGCGTTGTCGGCCTCGGCAGCGGTCTGCCCCATTTCCATGCTGTCGATGATCGGTAACAGGTTTTCGATGAAATTCTTGAGCGCATACTT
>CALJQI010000330.1 GCA_937980285.1 uncultured Gammaproteobacteria bacterium
CATTGTCGCGATTACCGGTGATGAAGACACGCCACGGGTCGAGATCTTCAATTTCTGCGATGCCGTGGTGGCGCGCAAGGTTCTGGATCATGCCCCGGAGTTCATTGTCTTTATTCCCTGCCGCATCGCGTTGATCGAAGATGCCGAGCGCAAGCTTTGGGTGATGACGCTGGACTGGGACGTCAACTGGCTCAATCTGGCGCAGAACCCGAACAGCGTGCTGGACAAGGAATTGCGCGACGAGGCGATCAGAATCCGCGAAGGAATCCGCTATATCATGGAGGGCGCCGCGAGCGGCGACTTTTGAACCAATAAGGCGCGCGCTTGAGCGTGTCATCCGATAGTTAACGAACTTCAGGAGTTCAGAATGAACAACAACAGCATCATCAAATTACTGCTGGCGCTTATGCTGGGATTAAGCGGCATGTCGGCAAACGCGGCCGAGTCGGCCAGCGATGCGGACGCGCTGGGGCAGGACACGCTTTCACCGGCGATGCAGAAATCGATGGACCCGAACGTCTGGACCAGGCTCATGAGCAGCATGATGAGCGGCGAACTGCAGGGGCAGCCGATGATTGCATCATGCGTCGAGTGTCATACCGCCGAAGATATTGCCAGGTACCAGAAAGACTATGGCGGCATGATGCACGCGGCGAACCCGATGATGCAGATGGCTAATCCCCAGTTTTACGGAGGCGCCGGCGGCGGCATGATGGCGCCGATGACCGGCATGATGAACCCGATGACGGGCATGATGATGGCGCCGATGGGGATGATGAATCCGATGATGATGGCGCCGATGGGGATGATGAACCCGATGATGATGGCGCCGATGACGGGGATGATGATGCCTGGCATGCCTGGAATGGGGATGCCCGGAATGCCCGGAATGGGGATGCCCGGGATGCCCGGAATGCCCGGAATGCCGCCGACAGGCATGATGCCGCAAATGCAGGGAATGCCGCCGACAGGGGCAATGCCGGGAATGCCGCCGATGGGCATGATGCCGCCAATGCCGGGCATGGGCGGTACGGCGCCTGGTCAGGCGCCGGGAACGCCGGGAATTATGGATCCGAAGCAGTACGAGCAGTTTTACAAGCAATGGACCGATATGATGTCAAACATGGCTCAGCCCAAGCCCGAAGCAACTGAAGCCCAGTAGGTAGCTTAAGAATCATGAAACGATTATTTCTGTTGGCCCTGTTCGCGCTTTTCCTGGGCGCCTGCACGGCTGTGGTTCCGAAGGATGCGGAAATCGAAACCATGGTACGCGACAATCTACTGACCGACGGCCTTGGCGACCTGTTCGTGCTGAAAAACTTTAAAAAGGTCAACGGATTTCGCGAAAGCGATAACGTCTACATCGTGGATGTCGAATACGATCTCGAATTCCAGAAGAGTTTTATCGAGGTGGTGAAAGAAATTCGTGCCAACCCGACCGGGCCCCAGTACGGCATGTTTGGCTCCAAGCTCCTGCTGTCGGCGATTCAGTCGAACTTCGGTCAGTTCGACGCCGGCGATAAAATCCACAAGATGGAGAAGATCCGCTTGCACAACACCGAAAACGGTTGGCAGCTGGCGAAATAAAAACCGAGAAACCGGCCGGATGACGAGAGTCACCCGGCCGGCTTACTGGAATCCTCAATTTATGTGCAGATTGTCCATGGTTTGCGAGGTAGCCTGCATGTAACCCAGCATCCCCTGGGCTTCCGCTTCACGCGCCAGTTTTTCGGCTTCCCCTGTCTTGCCTTCTTTAAGCAGCTTTTCCGCTTGCTTTATCATCTTGCCGGTATCGCGCCATTGACCGCCAACCGACTGGGCCTGTTTTTGAGCCTCCTTGGCGTCGGCGATAGCGTCGTCGGCGGCTCCCGCATATGCGCTGCCGGAAAATGCCGCGCCGGTCAGCGCGATAGTCGCGGCCAGCATGATGTGCTTGAAAGGTTTTGTCATTACGTATCCTCCTCGTGGATTACTTATTCATGGAATGATTCATAGCCCCAGATATCGGTGTCGAATCCGGATTCTCTTATGTGATCGGCTCGCGCCGCAATATAGCGCTGGAATTCAGGTTCGTCGAGATACGCCTCTTCCAGCACATAGGCGTATACCGATTGAAAATGGAAAGTCTTCATGAATGCGCTGATGCGCATGACTTCTTTCCCCCGCCGGTCGAAAAACACCAGCGACGGAGTATAAGTGATACCGAGCGCCTGTGCCCACTCGGCAGGCGTGGTTTCGACGCCTGCGGGCGTCTTCAGTGGCTGCGTAGAGCTAATGTCGAGCTGCACGTTACTGGCCTGCGTTACCAACTTGCGCGTGGCGGAATCACGCAGAATGCGCTGATGCATGGTCTGGCACTGCTGGCAGTCCGCCGTTTCGAAATAAACCGCTAGCGGTTTATTCGAGCCGGCAATGGTCGCCGCCAGATCGCGAGTATCGAGATAAAAGTCTTCGGCGATCAGCTTGCCGTCGGAATTTGACAGTTGCTCGATGCGATACTGGGCAAAACTGATCTGGCGCTCGAGCTTTTGCGCGACGTAATCGAGCGCCGCACGAAAATCCTTCGGCGGGTAATAGCCATTCAATCGAAGAGCGACCTTGCCGCTCTCGTCCAGAAACACGAGCGTCGGCGTGTACTGCACCTTGAGCGCCCGGGCAAAGGTCTTTTCGGTAAAATCCTGCCCGCCGATGCTGACTACTTCGCGATCGCCCCACATATTCAATGAAATGCCGTCGAAGTTGTCGACGATAAAGGCTTTCAGTTCGGGATCGGCGAAGTTTTCAGACACCAGTTGCGCGCAGTAGGGGCAGCCATCCTGGTGGAAATAGAGCATGACTCGCCGGCCGGCCGAGGCGGCTTCGGCGACGTCTTCCTCGAAATCGAGAAAGCTGTCCTTGAACCAGTCCGGTTTCTCCGACTGAATCGCGCCGTGGAAGTCCCCCATTTTGACTTCGCTTGCCGAGGCCGGGTGCAACGGCATCAATAGCGCGGCGATGACCATCAGGCATCGATATCCCGGCATTGGCGAATTCGTGGATGACGTTATTTTCATGCTAACAGGTTGGGTCTGGGCCCTGGACTCCGATCTGGTTTATTATATTCGATGTGACAGCCTATCAAAAACGCGCCAATGATTCATTGGTACGGGTTCTCGAAAAGCCTCGACACCGGTGTCAGCCGCATAATTGCTGACCAGGGCCGAATTGTGCAATGCCCGCGCTAGCAGCGTAAATATCGAATTCTGGATAGGTGGACGCCGGCTATTTCGACTCTTTGGTCGTTATTTCCCTTTGGTTGCGGATTAATCGGGTCGAATTGATCTGCGACAATTCTTCGCTTTAAGTATACGGATAGGGTTTTACGGGCCATATCTAATGATAGATATGGGATGCCCTGATAATTTTTGTTTACCTATCGCGATCCCGATAATCGACTTGAGAGACGAGAGAATGAAACAGCTGATACTGGTATTTTTTATCGCCTTGCAAACAATTGTTTCTTCCGCTGTGCTGGCCTGGTCACCACTGGATGGTGTCGAGTCCGCCGTCGAAAAAATGCAACACTGCTATTTTGTCGTCGCCAGCAGCGAACAAGGCCAGGAAGGTGAAAAAAAAGAGGCAGAACAGGAAGAAGAGCCTGAATGCGATTAGGGTAAGAGTCAATTCCAAGCACACACGAAAAACCAATCTGGAGGATTAATATGAATTCCAAGCTTTTGAAAACCCTGATGCTGACCAGCAGCCTGGTCTGGGCCGGCAGCGCGATGGCGGCCAAGCCGGTCGGCATTACCCCGAACATGATGGATGCAACCGTCTCGCATGGCGGCAAGTCGGTCAAGATCATGCGCGATCAGAACAACAAGGCGGTGGTCAATCCGGCCTTTGCCAAGACTTCGCGTCCCTGTCCGCCGTTCTGTATTCAGCCGATCGTACTCGCTCCTGGCGTGGAAACGCTGGGTGAGAATGAAATCATCGACTACCTGGTTCGCCTGAGCAAAGGCGACAAATCCATTCTGGTGGTCGATTCGCGCACCCCCGACTGGGTGCAGAAAGGCACTATTCCGGGCGCGGTCAATATTCCCTGGACAGCGCTCAATCCCGCCAAGGGCGCGGATCCGATTTCTATCGGTGAAATCATGGAAGATCGTTTCGGCGCAAAGTCGCTCGAAGGTCTCTGGGATTACACCGACGCCAAAACCCTGGTCATGTTCTGTAACGGCATGTGGTGCGGCCAGTCTCCGAACAACATCAAGAACCTGCTCAAGTTCGGCTACCCCGCGCACAAGATCAAGTGGTATCGCGGCGGCATGCAAAACTGGTCCAACCTGGGCCTGAGCACCGCCAAGCCCGCTAGCTAAACCGGCCTCGTTACCCGGGGAGAGTGGCGGTACAGGGATGTACCCGCTTTTCCCGGGTTAGTAACGCCATGCGCCTGCCTGCACTGATATTGACCATGCTGATGATTGCCGTTCCCGTGAGCGGCGATTCGGTGAGCATGATAGCTGTCACCGACCTGCGGCAAGAGGCGCAAATCGCCAGCGACCGCAACCTGGTGCTGGTGATCGAGTTTTCCAGCGAGTACTGTGGTTACTGCCGCAAGCTGGAAGAGCTTTTCCTGATGCCGATGCAGCGTAACGCGGAATACAATGCCAAGGTACTGATTCGAACGGTTTCCCTGGATGCCTTTGAAACTCTGGTCGATTTTGACGGTCGATCTATGAGCACCAGCGACTTTGCGTCGCGCTACGATGTTTCGATGACGCCGACGTTGCTGTTTCTGAACAGCGAAGGTGTGGAAATGAGCGAAAAACTGGTGGGTATCTGGTCGGAGGATTTCTATGGCGGATTTATTGACAATCGTATCGATGAGGCACGCGCAAGGCTCTAGCCTGCCGCCAGTCGAGTTGCGCTGCCTGCTGCGGATTTTCGCTTTCGCCTGGTGGGCGAGTCTGCTCGCTGTTGCGCTTCCGGCGCAGGCGAATGACGATCTCGAGCAGTTGCTGGCGCAACCCGAAGCGCCCGACGGCGTGGTATTCGAAATCGTCGAATCCGACGACGACGCGCTGCAGGAATTGCTGCCGCGGGTACGCCAGGCGATCGAACAAATCCGCGCCAGGTTTCCGCAAACCGAGTTTGCGGTGGTATCGCACGGCCGCGAAGAGTTTGCGCTGCAGACAGAATACCAGGCCGAATATTCGCAGATCCACCAGCAGGTGCAATCGCTGGTCAGCGAAGACGTGCCGGTGCATGTTTGCGAAACCCATGCCGGCTGGTACGGCGTCACCGCGGAAGACTTCCCCGAATATGTCAACGTCTCGCCAACCGGCCCCGGGCAGATCCGCCTTTACCAAGAGCTAGGATACGAATTGATCGTCGTGGAATAGTTAACGGAATACCAACAATGCCATATTACCTTTACAAAATAAGCACCCGCGACGAGCTGGAGCTGGTTAAAAACCTCGAACTGCTCGAAGTTTACGACGTCTTTCGCGACGCCAAAACCGCGGCCAAGCAACTACGTTCGCAGGCCACGGATGATGGCTTCGCTTACAAGGTCATGTTTGCCGAAAACCAGCTGTCCGCCGAAGAGCAGCTGATGGAAAAACGAGAGCAACCGGTGCTGATGGAACATGAGCGCTAGTCGACTGCCGCGGGCTTTTTTGCCGCTTCTGCTATGGCTGGCGGCAAATGCCACGGCCGCGGAGCCCGACTACGCTCGCGAAGCCCGCCTGGCCGACGAAATTATCGACGTCATTCTCGACGGCGATCCCGAATGGCTTTCCGCCAACGAGCGTGAATTTCTCGGTATTTACACCGAGGCCGACGATACACAGGCGGCAGTTATTATCCTTCATGGCCGCGGATTTCATCCCGACTGGGCGGATACGGTAAATCCCCTGCGAGTCGGCCTGGTCGAACACGGTTACGCGACGCTTTCCCTGCAAATGCCGGTGCTGGCAAAGGATGCCAAGTATTTCGATTACGTCCCGGTTTTCCGTCACGCGCATGCCCGCATCGACGCGGGCATCAGTTTTCTGCGCGAGCAGGGCTATGGCAAGGTCGTTTTACTGGCACACAGCTGCGGCGCGCACATGGCGCTGGACTGGATATGGGCGAACGGCGACGGCAGTATCGATGCCTTCGTCGGCCTCGGAATGGGCGCTACCGATTACAGGCAACCGATGCATCAACCTTTTCCGCTAGAGCGCATGCAGGTGCCGATCCTGGACCTGTACGGGGCCAACGAGTATCCAGCCGTCTTGCGCATGGCTCCGGGGCGCAAGGTGATGATCGAAAAGGCGGGTAATCCGGGGTCACGCCAGTTGCAGTTGCCCGGTGCCAATCACTATTTCACCGACCACGGTGAGCCACTGGTCGCCGCCGTCGCCGATTGGCTCGGACAACTGGACCAATAAAAAGCATGCGCCTGCCGCGTCGCTGGATCGGCGGTCTGCTTTGCCTGATCCT
>CALJQI010000331.1 GCA_937980285.1 uncultured Gammaproteobacteria bacterium
GATAGGCGACGTGATGAATTTTCTGAATTTGTACCATGGTTGACTCCGGATCCTGTGGTTGCGGCCATTTCGAGCAGTGCCGGGCAGCGATAGCATATCGTCACATTGGGTGCTTCGATTGCACGCTTGACCATGGTTTCAGAGCGGTTGAACGATTCGACCGCCGGGCTTTGGCAATAAATTTAATTAGTATCAAATGTTACTATTGTGGTATGTTAGTAACACCTGTTACTATTGTCAAGCGTCAAGAGCTATTCTATAGCAACTCGAAGATGAATAAAAAAACGGATGAAATCCTGGATCTGCGGCAGTTCTTCCCCTACCGGCTGGCGGTGCTGGAGCAAAGAGTCGGCATCGCGACCTCGCGCCACTACCGGCACGACTTCGACCTTAGCCGCGTCGAGTGGCGGGTAATGGCGACGCTGGCCATGTTCGACAGCATTTCCGCGACCGATATATGCGAATTCTCGCACATGGCGAAAATGCAGGTCAGCCGCGCAATCGCCCGTTTGAAGGAAAAGAGTCTCGTGATTCAGAAGGTCAGTGAAAGCGACCATCGCGCAACGCAGCTGTCGCTGACCGAAGACGGACAGAAAATATATCGCAGCATCGTGCCGCGTGTGCTGCAGGAAGAGCAGGCCATACTGGGCTACCTGAGCGCGTCCGAGCGAGGGCAATTGCAAAAAATCATCGACAAGCTCGAAGACGCGCTCGCCTGAGCCGCCGCCACGCGAATCCTGACTCTTGTTAAAACCGACCTCGCTTGCCTGTACCCTGTCGATCGCACTGCTGGTCGCGCTCGGCCCGCTGGCCACCGACATGTACCTGCCGGCGCTGCCCGGCCTAACCGGCGAGTTTTCCACCAGCCCCGGACGGGTGCAGTTGACCTTAAGCCTGTTTCTTGCCGGCTTCGCGCTGGCGCAGATAATCTACGGTCCCTTGTCCGATCGTTTCGGCCGCAAGCCGGTGTTGCTGGCCGGGCTGGCGCTGTTCGTGATAGCGAGCGTCGCCTGTGCGCTGGCGCAGAGTATCGAGATGCTGATCCTGGCGCGTTTCGTGCAGGCGCTGGGCGGCAGCGCGGGCCCGGTGCTGGGGCGCGCAATGGTGCGCGATATCCATGGCCCGCGGGAATCGGCCAGGGTGCTGTCGCATATCGGCTCGGCGATGGCGCTGGCGCCCGCGTTGGCGCCGATACTCGGCGGCTATATGAGCGTCTACCTGGGCTGGGCCTCGATCTTCTGGTTCCTGGCGCTGGTCGGCCTGTTCGGGGCGACGCTTTTGTTGCTGGCAATCGAGGAATCCGCGCCCGAGGAGCATCGTCATCCGAAGGCGGTTAAAACCATACTCGGGGATTACACCCGCCTGCTGCGGGACCCCGTATATCTCGGCTATACCCTGACCTGTACGCTGGCCTATTCCGGCCTGTTTGCTTTTCTCTCCGGCTCGTCCTTTGTCATCATCGAGTACTTCGGGGTCAGCGAGGAACACTTTGGCCTGCTGTTTTTGCTGGTTGTGGTGGGTTACATCAGCGGCACGCTGACCGGGGGGCGGCTGAGTCGCCGTTACGATTATCGTCGGCTGGTCGGCGTGGGCGCGCTGGTTTTGCTGGTTGCAGGAGGCGGCATGCTCGCCATCGCGCTCAACCAGCCCGGGCAGGTGATGAGCATCGTTCTACCGATGATGCTGTTCATGCACGGCGTCGGCCTGGTAATGCCGCAATCGATGGCCGGCGCGCTGGCAAACTATCCGCACATGGCCGGAAGCGCGTCGGGCTTGCTTGGGTTTACCCAGATGACGGTCGCCGGGCTGGTCGGCGTCGCGGTCGGCCACGGTTACGACGGCAGCCCGGTGGCGATGGCGCTGGCGATCGCTGTCACGGGCATGCTCAGCCTGGTCGTCTACCTGCTGTTGCTTCGGCACCCGACGGATAACGCGGAAAGCGGGTAAGCGCCCGGCCCGGATTTGTCACCGACTTCCTGCTGCGGACGCCGCAAAGCGGTGATACATTCGGGCTAGATATGATACAGGGAGGCGGCTTCCTGGTGGCGCATGTGCATCGACATGCCGAGCGCGGACAGTTCGTTCTTGCTCAGCATTTCCGCCGCCAGCGGCAGAAATACCCGTTCCTCGAAATCGGCGTGCTCGAGATATTGTTGCGCCAGGCTGGCGGCGATGGCGCGGTCGAGGTGCGAGGCTTTTCCTTTCGCCAGCAGTTTTATGTCGGGTTCTATCAGCAGCCACATTCTTTCCAGCTCGCGGTGTTCGGCAACCAGCCGCTTGATGTATTCTCTCGGCTGAGACGCTTCCTCTTCACTGGCTGCGCTATCCATTACCGCGGTAAACAGCTCCTGTTCCTCTTCGGCGTGATGCGTCAAAACAATGTCCTTGAAAAAGCCGATCAGCTTTTTCGCCATTTTCCTGGTCTCGCGGCTATCCGGTTTGTCGTCGATTATTCGCAGTAAATCCTGCAACTGGCGAAAGTTGTCGATAATGGCCTGGTGACAGCCCGAAAACTCGTTTAGCGAATTATTCGTGGCGTCGCCCTGGCCGGGGTTTGATTCGGTGCTGGTCGGATCGTTCATTCGCAGCAAGTCTATCCGATCGCACCAGGCGATGCTATCGACGATCATGCCTGTGCAATTTACCTCAGCTGTCGTGCAGCGGCCGCCGTGTTGCGACCCGGTCGCGACCGGAACTGGTGGCGACGATAAAATTGTCTGTTAACATAAGGTTTTTTTAATGAAGCTCGATGACATGACACGGAATGATTTCAACTTCACCAGCTTCCTGCTGCGCCTGCTGTTTGCGGCCTTGCTGGTTTTCCTGACTTACAATCCCAGCGGTTATTCCTGGATCGGCATGATTCAAATGGAAGTCGAACTGGTATACCTGGCCGCATCCGGTATCGTTCTGCTGATCGGCTGGGTCATGTTCCTGCGTGCGACCTGGAACTCGCTCGGTGCGCTCGGTACCTTGCTGGCGGTCGGCTTTTTCGGCGTTTTCATCTGGTTACTCGCCCACTGGAACCTGATCAGTCTAGAGAATCCCACCGCGATTACCTGGGTATTGCTGGTCGTGCTGTCCCTTGTGCTCGCAGTTGGCATGTCGTGGTCGCATGTGCGCCGCCGGATTTCGGGACAGTACGACACGGATGAAATCGAAGGCTAGTTTCGCGCCGTCGAGCTGAAGACTTATCCGCCGCCGATGTCGCCCGCAGCCGACAGCGTTATTCTCCTGCATGGTCTCGCGCGCAGCGAACGCTCGATGCAGAAGCTCGCCAAAGTCTTGCAAAAGCGGGGATACCAGGTACAGAACGTCAGTTACGAATCGACCCGTAACAACGTGGCCAAGCTGGCCGAGCAGGCGATTGCGCCGGCGCTTGAAGCCTGCGCCGGCAGCGGTAAGGTCAACTTTGTCACCCATTCGCTTGGCGGCATCCTGGTGCGGCAGTACCTGAAAAAACATCGCATCGAAAATCTCGGGCGGGTAGTGATGCTGGGGCCGCCCAACAAGGGCAGCGAAGTGATAGACAGGCTGCGCGATTTCCCCGGTTTTTACTTTTTACACGGCGATGCCGGCCTCGAGTTGGGAACCGGCGCCACCAGCGTGCCCAACAGGCTCGGCGGCGTCGATTTCGATCTCGGCATCATCGCCGGCACGCGCAGTATCAACCTGTTCCTGTCGAGCATGATTCCCGGCGTCGACGACGGCAAGGTATCGGTGGAGAGAACCAAGCTCGAAGGCATGCGCGACCACCTCGAAATGGAGGTAACGCATCCTTTCATGATGCGCAACGACAGCGTTATCGGCCAGGTTATTCATTACCTGGAAAGCGGCAAATTCAAGCGAGATTGAAGACCCTGGTGACCGCTGCCTGAAGGTTAAGCTGACGAATCGGGGCTCTCGTCTGCGTTTAAACTTTTCAAGAAAATTTTAACCAGGGGCGAATCGCTCGTGTAAGGTCGATGATCACGGGCAGCCTCGTTCAGGCTTCGTCGCCGGGCCTGTGGGTATTTTCCGGTGGGTCGCCCGGATCGTTCTCGTCCTGCGGCTGCGCCTTTTCCCATTCGATGTATTGGTCGATGTCGTTTTTCAGCGATGACAATATCCACGCGAGCAGAGCGGCGTCGTCGATGAGGCCGAGCGTGAGGATGAAATCCGGGATCAGGTCCAGCGGCATGACGAAGTAAATCACCGCGGCAACGATCGACAGCAGACTGGCCCAGGGGATATCCCGGTAGCGGCCGCTGGCGTAGGCGCGCAGCAAGCGCAGGCTGGCCAGCAACGAATCCCAGACCTCCGCCAGTCGACCCTGGCTGGAGCCTGCCTTGTGCAGCGCCTGGTCGAGTAGCCGATGCAGTTTTTTCGGATTTTCGAGGTACTCGCCGGCCGCCTCTTTAGCGCTCCTGAAGGACGAGCTTTTCTCTACTTTTTTACCCGAGATTCGTTTGCGCATCGGTATTCAGGTCAGGCCGGATATGCGGAATGGATGGTCTTGCCATCGTGATTCACGTTTGCGGGCTATGCTATCTACCTCAGCCCTGGCCATGCAGGCGTTCGACCAGGCGGGCGAATTTCTGCAGGCGGCTGACCGCGCGCTGCCTTTGCTGCTTGCTCAGCCAGGAACTGATGTCTTCGACCGCCGCCGCGTACTCCCGCCAGTAAGCTTCGCGCGCCGGCGCAAAAGCGCGCGCGAAGTCAGTGGAAGGATCCAGCATGATGGTTTTCAGCCGTTCGCGGGTGAGGCCCTGTTTCATCGCGGCGACCAGCGCCTGGTGGCGTTGCTCGCGGTAGTTGAGCCAGGGCTGGTAAATATCGGGCGCCTGGCGCAAGCGCTCGGTTACCCTTTTCTCGAGTATGGAATCGAACTTGCCGAACCAGTCTTCGAGGATTTCATAGGCGCGCTCGACGCGGGAGGTCTCGCGTTGCTGTGCCGTTTTTTCGAGGTAGTCTTCGTGCTCTTTCGATCTTTCGCGATGGTACTGCTGGTATTGCTCGATCTGTTCCGCGGTCAGGTTGGCGAGGATATCGCCGAGACTGTCGATGCCTTTCTCGACCGAACGGTTCCAGGCGTCGACGATGTTGTCGCGCAGGCCGAGAAACTCGGCGGCGGTTATGCCGTCGGCGGCGTCGAGCGCGGCGCGGTCGAGAAACTCGCGGTAGCGGTTGAGCTCTTCGTTGCGATGCCAGACGAAAAACTGTTGCAGGCTGGCATCGAGCTGCTCGCTTTGCGCATCGTTGAGGTCGAATGCGTCTTCGAGTTTGCCGGCGACGAATTCGGGGGCATTGTTATAGGCCATATCGGCCACGCCGCAGCCGCCAAGCCAGGGCAGGAGGGAGACAGCAAAGAGGAATTTTTGAAATCTGTTCATAAAAAACGGTTCATCGATTCACCCGGTGTCCGCATGCCATCTTAATCGATTTGCCCGACAAGTAAATGCCGGGTTCAGCCGCGCCGGTGCGCGATCTCGACGCTGTTTCAGGAAGCCGGGTCTCTGAGCGGTTTCGGCAGCGGAAAAATCACGTCTTCGGTGAAGCCTAGCGAAAACGCGCCATCGGCGCCGTTGTGCTGTAAATAATCGACAACATTTTGCACCAGGAGTTCGGGCGCGGAAGCGCCCGCGGTAACGCCGATACGGGTTTTGCCCTGTAGCCACTCGGGCCTGATGTCGGCCTCGCTATCGATCAGGTAGCCCTCGATATTCTTATTCTCGGCTATTTCGCGCAGGCGGTTGGAATTGGAACTGTTCCTGGAGCCGACAACCAGGATCAGGTCGCATTGCTCGGCGAGCTGCTTGACCGCGTCCTGGCGGTTTTGCGTGGCGTAGCAGATGTCTTCCTTTTTCGGACCCTGGATGTGGGGGAAGGTTTGATAGAGGCTGTCGATGACGATCGCGGTGTCGTCCTTGGATAGCGTGGTCTGGGTGACGAAGCGCAAGGCTTGCGGGTTGCGCACCTTGAGCGCGCGCACGTCGTCGGCGGACTCGACCAGGTAGATTTCGCCACCGGTGGAGCGGTCGTACTGTCCCATCGTGCCCTCGACTTCGGGGTGCCCGCGGTGACCGATCAAAATGGTTTCGATGCCCTTGCGGCTGTAGCGGCTGACTTCCATGTGGACCTTGGTGACCAGCGGGCAGGTCGCGTCGAATACCTTCAGCTTGCGGCGCTCGGCCTCGCGCTGCACCGCCCTGGATACGCCGTGAGCGCTGAAAATGACGTAACTGTCGTCCGGAACCAGGTCGAGCTCGTCGACGAAGACGGCGCCTTTCTTTTTAAGATCGTCGACCACGTAGCGGTTGTGTACGACTTCGTGGCGAACGTAAATCGGCGAGCCAAACAGCGATATCGCGCGCTCGACGATTTCGATGGCGCGGTCGACGCCGGCGCAAAAGCCTCGCGGATTGGCCAGCAGGATGTCCATTAGTGGATCGTCTGCGCTGGCTGGTCATCGCCGATGGAGACGATTTTGACGCTGTAGCGCACCGTTTGCCCCGCGAGCGGGTGATTCAGGTCTACCCTGACTTCGTCATCGTTGAAATCGAGGATCGTGCCCGGCAGGGTTTCGCCTTCTTCGGTGACGAATTCGATAATCAATCCCGGTTCCAGCTCGAGCTCGGGGTCGAACTCGACCCGCGGGATCGAGCGAAACAGGGTCTCCTCGACATAGCCGAAGGCGAGGTCGGGCCCGATGTCGATGGTTTCTTCCTGGCCTTCGCGTAATCCGATTAGGGCGAGTTCGAGGCCTTCGGCCATTTCCCCGCGACCGAGCTGTACCGTCATCGGCTCGTCGTCGAAGTTGTCTTCCAGTACGTCGCCATTGGTCAGTCCGAGGCGATAAAAAATGGTGACCAGGCTGTTTCTTTCGATCTGACTCATGCGCTTTTATTCGGTGCGGGTGCTGCCGAATCCGCTAAAACTGCTCAACAAAAGCATCACGGCGCCGACGCTGATCGCGGCATCGGCGATGTTAAAAGCCGGCCACGGGTAGCTGCCGAGCCAGACCTGGATGTAGTCGATGACATGACCCAGGTAAAGCCGATCGATCAGGTTGCCGATGGCGCCGCCGAGGATCAGGCTCAGGGAGATCGCGGTAACGGTTTCGTCCTGCGGCAGCTTGCGTATCCACTGCACGATGATAACGCTGATGACGATCGCCACCAGGGTGAAAAACCAGCGCTGCCAGCCGCCGGCGTCGGCCAGAAAGCTGAATGCGGCGCCGGTGTTATAAGTCAGGTACCAGTCGAAAAAAGGCAGCAGGTTGACCGCCTGGTGCGGGGTTAGCATGGACTCGGCAATCTGCTTGCTTACCTGGTCCAGCGCCACCACCAGCAGGCTGATCCATAACCATTTCAGTTGCGGGCGGGAGCTGGTCATGGCTGCGGGCTCAGGCGTAGCGGCGCTGTTCACCGTCACCGTCTACATTCACCACGCAGCGCCCGCAAAGTTCCGGATGCTGCGCATTGCTGCCGACCTCTTCGCGGTGGTGCCAGCAACGAACGCATTTGTCGTGCGTGCTGGGGCTGGCCTCGATGAAGACCTTGCCGCCATTGCGCAGGCTTATGGCGTCGTTGTTTGCCGAATCCAGTGGTTTCAGGCTCGCCGAGGAGGTGATCATGACGAAACGCAGTTCGTCGCTAATCGACTGCAGCTGATCGATTAGCGCCTGATCGGCATATATGGTGACGTCGGCGTCCAGGCTGGAGCCGATCTTGCCGTCCTGGCGCAGCACCTCGAGGTGGCGCTTGACCTGGTCGCGTACCTGCTCGAGCGCGTCCCAGACGGCGCCGTCGACGTCGCTGTTCGAGTAGTCGAACAAGCCGTCGTACCATTCCGCGGTGAACACGCCGAGGTCGTCGCGCGCGCCCGGCATGTTTTCCCATACCTCGTCGGCGGTAAAGCTGAGGAT
>CALJQI010000332.1 GCA_937980285.1 uncultured Gammaproteobacteria bacterium
CTCGAGGTCTGTATCCAGAATCTGCCCGCCGCCCAGCAGCGATACTCCGAGTTCCTGATCAGCCATATACCCGAAGGCGTTAAGCGTATCCTCGACGTCGGTTGCGGCGCCGGCGGTCTCGCCAGCGAATTGCTGGCTCGCGGCTACGAGGTCGAAGGCGTTTCGCCGAGCCCGCTATTATCCGAGGCCGCGCTGCGGCAGGCGGGTGAGGACTTCAGGATCCACCAGGGCCGGTTCGAAGATGTCGATTTCGATGACGGGCAGAAATTCGACCTGGTCATGTTTAGCGAAAGCTTCCAGTACATTACGCTGGACAGCGTTTTCGAAAACGCCAAACGCAGGCTCAAGCCGGGCGGGCATGTGCTGATCTGCGATTTTTTCAAGACCGGCGCGCCGGGCAGAACGGTCATCGGTGGCGGGCATCCGATCAGGAAATTCATGGCGGCGCTGGAAAAATCGGGCCTGGAAGTGCTGGCCGACGAGGACATTACCCGCGAAACCGCGCCCAATCTCGATATCGTCGACCAGATGGGGCGTGAGCTGTTCTACCCGACCTTCGAACTGATCGGCTACGCTTTCGACAGCAATCATCCCTGGCTGTCGAAGCTGTTTCGCTGGAAATACCAGAAAAAACTGAAAAAGATCAATCGCAAGTACCTGAGCGGCGAACGCAACGGCGCCAACTTTGCCTTGCACAAGGTGTACCGGCTGTTTTTGCTGCGGCTGCCCGAGGAGTAGCCATGGCCTGGTGGGGAAAAGCGCTCGGCGGCGCCTTCGGATGGATGATCGGCGGACCGCTGGGCGCGCTGATGGGAATAGCCTTCGGGCATAGCTTCGATCGTGGCATGAAAGGCGTTGGCAGCGCCGAATGGGCCGCCGACCAGGAGCGAACCCAGGCCGCGTTCTTTACCGCCACCTTTTCGGTCATGGGCTATATCGCCAAGGTCGACGGTCGCGTCACGCGCGAGGAAATCCAGCTCGCCGAGGCGGTGATGGACAGGCTGGGATTAAACGCCGAAATGCGCAGTTCGGCGAAAAAACTGTTCAGCGAAGGCAAGGCCGACGATTTCCCGATCGACGAGGTCATGCAGCAATTCCGCAAGGAGGCGCATCGCCGCACCACCCTGTTGCAGATGTTTCTCGAAATCCAGCTGCAGGCGGCCTACGCCGATGGCGTTATGCACCCGGCGGAAAAAGAGGCGCTGGTTGCAATCTGCGGTCACCTTGGCATCCCGGTTGCCCTGCTGGATCGGCTGGAGGAAATGCTGCGCGCCGGATTCGGGCGCAGCGGTTACGGTGCCGGCGCCAGCACGACGACGCTGGAGGATGCATACCATCTGCTCGGTGTCGACAAATCGGTTAGCGACGCCGAACTCAAGAAAAGCTATCGCCGATTGATGTCGCAGCACCATCCGGACAAGCTGGTGGCCAAGGGTTTGCCCGAGGAAATGATCCAGGACGCCAACGAGAAAACGCAGCAAATCAAGGCCGCTTACGAGTTGATTCGAGAATCCCGCCGTTCATGAAAAAGGTTTTCAGCCACGAAAACCGCATGATAGTGTTCAACATGAAAAACCTGCTGCAGGCCGCCGGTATCGAAACCGTCGTGGTCAACGAATTTGCCGCCGGCGGCGTCGGCGAGTTGCCGACCTTCGATACCTGGCCTGAACTCTGGCTGGAAGACGAATCGAGGCTGGCGGAGGCGGAGGCAATCCTGCGCGAAGTGCAGGACAACCAGAACAGGCAAGCCTGGTTTTGCCGGCGATGCGGCGAACAAAACGATGCGGCCTTCCAGATTTGCTGGAACTGCGGCCGCGCCTGCGAGTAACTGCGAGGTCATGTCGATGAAATATTTTATATGTGGATTATTGCTATTGTCTCCCGCCTGCTTTGCCGGGGAGGTGAGTATTGTCGGGGTCAAGGTCGAGTGCGCCGGTAGCTGCACTTTTTCGGTCACGCTAAAACATAACGACGAGGGCTGGCATCACTATGCCGATAAATGGGATGTCGTGACGCTTTCCGGCAAGCTGCTCAAATCCCGGGTATTGCACCACCCGCACGAGAACGAACAACCGTTTACGCGTTCGCTGTCGGGGGTCATGATTCCCGCGGGCGAAAGCCAGGTCAAAATTCGCGCGCGCGACTCGAAGCACGGCTATAGCGAGCAGGAATTCGTTGTCGACCTGCCGAATTAGCAACGGCCTGCAATCTAGCGCTTAATTATCCTGCCACAGCAGTCGCAGGCCGAGGTAAAGCAGCACGCCGCCCGGTAGCCAGCGATGAATCCAGTCGCCGCAGCGGCCGCCTGCACGGCTCGTCCCGGCCGCGACCAGCCAGGCCAGCGAGCCGTTGACGATTGCGCCGGTGACCAGGAAAACCGAACCCAGCGCCAGCGATACCAGGAATCCCGGGGTATCCACCGAGTCGAGAAACTGCGGAATGAAGGCGAGAAAGAACAGCGCGATCTTGGGATTGAGGGAATCCACCAGGAATCCGCGCCGAAAATACTGCCAGCCGCTCACCTCGTCCAGGTAACGCGGATTACTTGAGGGTTTCGGTGGTGCCCGCAACAGGTCGATCCCCAGGTAAATCAGGTAAGCCGCACCGAGATATTGCACCAGCGTAAAAGCCAGCGGCGCCGCGGCCAGCGCCGCGGCCACCCCGGTGGCGGCCAGCAGTACGTGCACGAAGGCGCCTGCGGTCATTCCGAGCACGGCGAAGGCGCCAGCCCTGAAGCCGCGAGCAGCGCTGACCGAGGACACCAGCAACACCGATGGTCCCGGCGACAGGTTGACCGCGAGGCAGGCGATCACCAGCAGGATAAAAGCGTTCAGGTCCATGTTCAGTTGTTACGCGCCGCCGAGCGGGCGTCGACGAAAGCGCGCACGCTACGGCTGACATCGGCCGCGGTCGTCGCCCAGCTGCAGACGCTGACGCGGATTACTTTACGCTGCCGCCAGGCCGTACCGCCGACCCAGCATTCGCCTGACTGCTGGATCAAGCCGATCGTTTGCTCGGTTTCTGCATCGCTGTCGCAGGCGACCAGCACCTGGTTGAAGACCACGTCGTTGAGAATCTCGAAACCCTCGCGCTCGAGTTCGCCGGCGAATTGCCTGGCTCGTCGATGCAGTCCGTAGACCAGCTCGTCGATGCCCGATTTACCGAGATATTTGAGCGCCGCCCACAGCTCGAAGATTCTCGAGCGACGCGACATTTCAGGCGTATGCAGCATGCCGTCGCGCTGCTCGCTATAGGTAATATAGGCGCCGGCGGCGTGCAGCGCGTTGACCAGGGCGTCGCGGTCGCGGCACATGATGACGCCGCTGTCATAGGGCGTGTTCAGGGTCTTGTGCCCGTCGAAGGACCAGGAGTCGGCCAGCTCGATGCCGCGGGTCAGA
>CALJQI010000333.1 GCA_937980285.1 uncultured Gammaproteobacteria bacterium
TCTCACCGGGCTTGAGATCGAAACAGGAGAGCATATGAAACGCGGATTCAGGCATCGTCGTAAAACACCCGGTCGTATTTCATGCGGTTATCCGGATCGACCTCGGTGTCGAGTTCGCGTGCGTAGCGATGTCCCGAGAAAACAGCGCCGGCAATAATCGTCGGCGTCAGGCAGTCGCCGATGCGGGTCACCGAGTCGGGCCTGTAGTCGCCGCCGGATTCGAGGCTCCGTTGCAACTCGTGGAACAGCGCGTCGTCGGGTGCGCGCAGGGTGACGCTAACGACCGCCTCGACGTCGAGGTTTTTACGCTCGCCGGTGTAGCTGCATTCGATTTCGGCCGTATTGCCGTCGAAGCCCCTGAGCCCGTGCGAGGTGACGATGTCGACTCCGAGCTCCATCATGCGCCGCTGCACGCGGCCCTGTTCGCCGGTCTTTGCGCCCCAGGCCGATAGCATGGTTTCGGGAGTCACCAGCGTGACTGCAACCCCCTTCGAGCGCAGTAACTCCGCGATGACGTTAGCCATATAGTAGTGGTCGTCATCGTAAATCAGCGTCGGCCCCTGCGGCAGGCGCCCGGCCATGATGTCGTCCGGGGTAAAAACCTGTTCCGCCGGGCCGAGTTTCTGCAGCGGCATCTGGTTGTAGAGGCCGCGGCCGTCGGCAAGCCAGCTGGCGCCGGTGGCGATGACGATGTGGTTGGCTTCTACCGCGAGCACCTGCTCGGCGTCCATCCGGTTGTCGAAGTAGACGTCGACATTATGCATGTTCTGGATTTCGTGTACGCGGTAGTTACGCACGCGCGCCCATTCGCCGAGGCCGGGGAGTTCGGATTCACGGCTGACGCGGCCGCCGAGGCTGTGCTGCGCCTCGGCCAGCATTACGTGGTAACCGCGCCGGCCGAGTACCCGCGTCGCCTCGAGGCCGGCGGGGCCGCCGCCAATGACCAGCACGCTGGCCGCGGATCCCGCCGCTTCGTATTTCTCCGGGTGCCAGCCGCGGCGCCATTCCTCGCTGATGGTCGAATTCTGCGTGCAGCGAATCGGCGTGCCGGTGCTGTCGCCGGTGTAGCAGATATTGCAGCCGATGCATTCGCGGATTTCGTCGATACGACCTTGTTCGATCTTCTTCGGCAGGAAAGGGTCGGCGATCGAAGGCCTGGCGGCGCCGATAAAGTCGACGATGCCGCGGTTGACCTGCGAGACCATCGCGTCGGGAGAGGTGAAGCGTCCGACGCTGACCACGGGTTTGCTGGTAATCGTCTTGACGTACGACATGTAGTCTTCCAGCGAGCCTTCCTTGACGAAGCGCGACACACCCATTTCGCGCGAGTAGTCCTGGATATTGATATCCCACAGGTCCGGCAGTTCGGCCAGCATTTCGAGCATTTCGCGGTGCTCGGCGGTCTCCAGCCTGTCGTCGCCGCTGCCCGGGTCGTCGGCGGAAAATCGTACCGCGACCGCGCAACGGTCGCCGACCGCGTCCCTGGTTTCCTCGATCAGTTCGCGCACCAGGCGCACGCGGTTTTCCAGCGAACCGCCGTACTCGTCGCTGCGGGAGTTGGTTTTGGCCGACAGGAAATGCGACAGCAGGTAGTGATGGGTGGCGTAGACGTAGACGATATCGAAGCCGGCGTCGCGGGCGCGCAGCGCGGCGTTTCGATGCCAGCGCCTGAGTTCGCGGATATCGGATTTATCCATCGCGCGCGCCTGGTAGGGAATGCCGATCGAATTGGGCATGTTGGCCACGTCCATCGCGACTTCGTTGGTAAACAGGTTGGTGCTGCGCGCGCCGCCGACCCAGAGCTCGGCGCCGGCGAGCGAGCCGTGCTCGTGCACCATCTCGGTCATCAGCGAGTGCGCCCTGATATCGCCCTGGTCCCACAAAGACGCGTAGGGATGCGGCAGGTCGTCCGAGGCCGGATGTATCGAACAATACTCGGTACAGACCACGCCCCAGCCGCCCTCGGCTTTGATGCCGCGCAGCGCGGCCACCATGCGCGGTCGCAGCCAGCCGAGGCCGGTGCAGTGCGGCACCTGGTAGAACCGGTTGGGCGCGGTGACCGGCCCGATCCTGACCGGCTCGAAGAGAACGTCGTAGCGTGCGTCTCGGGTCATATCCAAGTCTCTCTGGTCATCGTGTGCTGTGGTGTGATCGGGCGCGTTGATCGCCCTGGTACGGGTCGAACAAAATGTGATCGTTTCTGACTCGGTCAGGCATTGCCTCCGACACGGCGATAATAGTCCCGACGATCCCGCGGCCTTATCCGTTGATATTCGATTCGAGGCGAAAATACTATCTGACCAGTCAGTTAGTTACAAGTACGGGGAGCTGCCGATCGTGTTAGAATTGGCCGCCCTTTAGCCTGCGCCGGGAAAGTAATGAAACTAGCCGAAGTAACCACCGACAAACGTCGAATTCGGGGCGAGGAAAGCCGCAAGCTAATCCTCAAATCGGCTATCGATAACATTGCCAAAGGCGGGCTCGGCAGTTTGACGCTGGACCGGGTGGCCGACAAGCTCGACGTGTCGCGAGGCCTGGTCGTATTCCACTTCAAATCGAAAGACAATTTGATCAGGGAAGTGCTGGAGTATCTCGGCAAGCAGTATTCCGGCGGCTGGAACGCCATCGTTGCCGAAGAAGCCTCTTCCAGCATGGAAAAGCTTTTGCGGCTGATAGATTACGATATTCGCTTCGCCTGCGAGAATCCCAAATACGTTTCCGCCTGGCACGCGTTCTGGGGTGAATCCAGGGGCAGGCAGATGTTTCATGAACTGGTGCTTCCCCGCGACGAGGCTTACGCGGCGGATATGGGGCAGTTGCTAGAGCAAATCAGTGCGCAGGGGGGGTACGGCGACCTCGATATTCCTACAGTGACACGCGGACTGGTTTCGATGATGTTCGGCGCCTGGGTGCTCGTGCATCTGAATCCGGGACCCGACGACTATGCGACCAGCATGAAGGCGGTGCGCCTTTACCTGGAGCTCGTTTTCCCCGGTACCGAGCTGCCGCAAGCGTAACAGGCGATCGCCTGAGGTGACGGATTTCAGTGCCGTCAGCCTCGAAACGGAGGCGCGGGTAATAATCCTCCTCCAAATCTCTACCCCTTACCGGCAGCCGTTGCCTATGCCGCTACCCGGGTGAGCGTTTCTCGGGTTTGCGCCAGTTGCCGAAACTGGCCGCCGTTGAACAGCAGCGGCGGAATCCTGTCCTGGCCGAACTCGGTCACCTTACCCACCAGCATGCTGTGGTCGCCCAGGCGGATCGAGCGATAACTGTCGCATTTGAACCAGGCGCAGCCGTTGGGGATGACGGTTGCGTCGCTGCCGTCGACTTCGAGGTTCTCGAACTTGTTGGCGCCGCGCGTGGAGAAGCGCAGCGCCAGCTCGGCCTGGTGCTCGGACAGCACCGTGACCGCGAAACGCGACGCGTTGACGAAGGTATCGTAACTGGCCGCGCGTCGATCGATACTCCAGCAAATCAGCGCCGGCGACAGCGAAATCGAAGCCAGGCTGTTTATCGTCATCCCCACCGGCCGGGAATCGTCGTCGAGCGCGGTCACGATGGCGACGCCGGTCGGAAACTGCCCGAGCGCATTGCGCAGTTCGCGGTTGTCGTCGACGGCGCTCATTTGACCGGGTCCAGGCCGAGGCTGACCTTGCCGGAAAACTGGTACTGTCGGCGATATGGCAGCGGGTGGAAGTGGCAGGCCTTGATATCGCGCTGTATCCGCTCCATCGGATGCCCTTTGAAGAAACCGGCGCCACCGATGATTTCGGCGGCCAGTTCGACGGTTTTCTGCGCGCCGCTAGCGACCAGGGTTTTACGGCTCAGAATTCCGCTGGCCACTTCGTTGCCTGGGGTGAAGCCGTGATTGTCGTTAATGCGAACCATGTCTTCATGTATCACCGTGGTCAGGGTGTGCTGGTTCAGCATTTCGCCCACTACCGCGGCCAGTTCATGCGGTCGTTTGGCGGCGGCATTTCTGGCGAGATCGACGGCGGCATCCGCGAGCCCGGCGTAGGCCGACATGATCAACGGCATTGCAGTGGGCAGGATTACGTTCCACATCGGGTGCCACTCGCCCTTCGGACGGCGCGCGACGATGGCGTCTTCGGCAACGAATACCTTTTCCAGGACGATATCGTTCGAGCCGGTGGCGCGCATTCCCAGCGTGTTCCAGTTAGAGCCGTGCGTGATGCCTTCGCTGGCAAACGGGATCGCGAAGTGCAGTACTTCGCTGCCGTCCTCGCCTTCGTAGTTGGCGCTGGTGACGAATACCTGGGCGCCGGGGCTGCCGCTGACGAAATGTTTGTGCGCGCTTACTTCGTATCCGCCATCGACGCGGGTCATCTCTCCGGAAGAGGCCAGCCAGTCGTTGGCGCCGGTGCCGGCAATGATCAAATTGTTATCGACAATCTTGCGCAGGGTCGCGGTCGCTTTCTCGTCGCCGCGCAGGTGCTTGTATACATTTGTCGCGACCGGGTGCGTGTGCATCGCAAAAGACAGCGCGGTGGAAGCGCAGTGACGCCCGAGTTCGCGAATGACCTCGCAGGCCTCGGCAAAGCTGGCGCCGCCACCGCCGAGTTCAGCCGGGATGGCAAGTTTGAAGAATCCGTTGTCGCGCAGAATTTCATAGTTTTGGTGAGCAAACTGGTTGTCGGCATCGTTGCCGGCTGCCTCGGCGGAAAATTTTTCGCCCAGTTCTGCGGCCAGTTCTTTCCAGGATTTGATTGTTTCTCGGTTCATTTTTATCGCGGTGTTCATTTCGGTCTCCAGGTCAGTGAAACAGGTTTTGCCAACATGATCCAGTTTGTCGATTTTCAAACAAGTACAATTTTTGTAATGGATCATGTAACTTATGCGTATACAGTGGGTGTATGTTTTCAGCTATCGCGGGAAGCGACAAGTACAGTATCTGTACCGGATGCTTGTCCTGCGATACAGACCAGGGGAGTCATAAGATGAAAGGCTATAGTCAGTTTTGCCCGGTCGCCAAGGGCGCGGAAATTTTCAACGAGCGCTGGACGCCGCTGATCATTCGCGAAATGATGTGCGGCAGCAAACGCTTCAACGAGCTGAAGCACGGCAATCCGATGATGTCGCCGTCGCTGCTGTCGCAAAGGCTCAAGTTCCTGGAGGCGGCGGGTGTCGTCGAGAAGAAGGTACACAAGGGCGAATCGGCGGAATATTTCTTAACCAAATCCGGCAAGGACCTGGGCGAGGTAGTGGTTCGCCTTGGTCTCTGGGGCCTGAAATGGGCGCGCAGCCGGTTGACCCGCGAAGACTATGACCCGCAACTTCTGATGTGGGACATGCGCCGGCGCATAGACAGCAGCGGCTTTCCACAGCGCCGCGTCGTCATCAGTTTCATGTTCGAGGACATGCCGTCGAACCGCAGGGCCTACTGGCTGATCGTCGACAACGGCGAAGTCGATCTTTGCGTCAAGTTTCCCGGCTTCGATGTCGACCTGGCCTTCGTCACCACCTCTAAATCGATGGCGGACGTGTGGATGGGTTACTCCACCCTGAAGCGGGAGATACGTAAAAAGAACCTTACCCTGCGCGGCGGCAGGGATTTGAAAAACAGCATCGACGACTGGTTCAGCTACAGCCTTTTTTCCAACCCCGAGGAGCTGCGCGAAAGTCTCTCCTGATCAATCGATTCAGGCGCATTTTTTGTTTATTTCGAACTCGCGCAAGGATAAGGATGTTAGCCCACGATAACATCGGGAGTCTGAGCGGCTTTGCTTCGATTCGCCCCTGGAGCCGTCGAGGAGCGAAATCGTATTCCATTGATCTTCCGATAGTAGCCCACGGCCGACGGCTGTAAAGGTTTAGCGCTTGTGCTCAGCTAAA
>CALJQI010000334.1 GCA_937980285.1 uncultured Gammaproteobacteria bacterium
TACAGCCTGAACCCGAGCTGGACCTTGCTCTACGGTTTGCAGACCACTACCCTCGACGACGAAATTGAAGACAGCCCGATCGGGGACGAGGATACCTACACCGTGGGTTTTGTCGGAGCCGGCTGGTCGTTCTGACCGTTACTCAAATCGAAGTAACCGGGCCGCAGCAATGCGGCCCTTTTTATTGCATAAAGCAAAAAAGCAACAAAAAAGGCAAGAAAGGGAATGGGTGATCTGCTGAAATTAGTCGCCCGATTTGAGGATCTCTTTTAATTCGCCCAGATCGGCATGCAGCTCCGCCGACTCGGTAGTGGCCATAACCGCGAGCGACGCAATCACGCCGAAAAGAATCAAACCATTGAAGGCGATGATGACCGCAAGTAAGCGTGACCAGCGAGTGGTCGGGCGGATGTCCCCGTAACCCACCGTGGTCGCGGTTATAAATGACCAGTACAGCGCCTCCAGGGGCGGCCAGTTTTCACAACGCCCGGCGATCTGGCCGAGCATGACAATGACGGCGACCAGTAACAGGACAATCGGTCCCGCGACTTCCAGGATATCCCAGAAAATTTGCAAGAAGGAAAACGCAAAGTCCATGGTACTTTTACCTGCCGGTAGTCAAATCAGCGAGTATGCTATCGTAAAACGCCCCGTTTCGGGAGTTTTGTGAAACGGATAGTCCGATCTGGCAATTTCCTGTCGACGTCAGCGTTGGTTTCGAATGAGTGGCAAAATGAAGTGCTGATAAATGCGCATTAGAATCATTTGTCACCGCCCCCTTTTTGCAATCTAGATAGTCCGGCACAATAATGTCGGCGGACGGTGGCATAGCCTGACTGTGATCCCTCGGGCCTCAGCTTGCGTATACACCGCCAGCGCATTGCTCGTAGTCAACGCAGCCTGCGTACTTCCTGCAGCAAGCGGTTTCGGAAAACGCGCTTGCTGGCAGGGTCGACCCTGGCGAACAGCAGTGCCTGTTGTCGAGCCGCGCGCCCGAGCTGTTAATTGTCGTGCGATTGTTTATTATCGATTCGTCTCCGTCGGGTGGGGGCGAGAATAAGGGGTTTTTAAATATGAAAAAGTATCTTTTAACCGGATTTGTGTTGATAGTCTCGGCATGCGCTAGCACTCATCGACCGTCTTACATTTATAACGAAGTGCTGGTAATCAATAATTCCAACGAGTTGCTGAGAGAAGTCACGATCACCGTCCCCAGCACCGGACGCAGCTTCGGTTGCGGCAATGTCGCACCGCTCGGCATCTGTGCCAATCGATTCGGCAAGCGTCCCTACCAGTACAACCCGATCCAGGTCGAATGGACGTATGGCAATACCCAGCGCAAGAGCGACGAGTTCGTGATCGATGTGCCGGCTTATTTCTCTCCCGGTAACAGCATGCGCGCGGTGTTCGACGTTAGCGCCGAGGGCGATATGTCGGCCTATTTCGATCAGGATTTACCGACCCGGTAGACCTGCGCGCGCACGGGCTCGTCAATGCGGCCGCATCGATGATAGTTTTGCTCGAATCGCGAGTTCGCCGTGTTCATGCGCGGCGCGGCGCTGGATGCTGTCGTAACTGAGGCGGCTCCAGGCCTGTCGATGGTCGAACAATGTGCGCAACAGGGCGTGGTTCAGCCGATGGCTGGGCTGGTGCACGAACAGGTGCCCGAACAGCGGGGCGCCAGCCAGGGAAAGATCGCCAAAGCACTGCAACATCTTGTGACGAGCGGCTTCGTCGCGATAGCGCAGGCGCAAGTTACCCGGCATGAGCCTGTCATGCATCATCGTCGGTAGCGCTATCGTGTCATGCGAGAGTGCCGGGTCGGCGAAAAAGTCGCTGGGCTCCTGGTCCATGCCCAGCCCTCGCGCTGGCGCGATCTCGCGTGCGAATATGTGATCGACCAGTTCCAGCGAGACGCATTGTGAATCGACAGCCGCGTCCCCGGGTTCGAGGTTGACGGTAATTCTCGGCACGCTGGCCGGATTCAGGATCGCGTAGGCCTCGCCCAGCCTGACCTCGATCGAGCGCTCGATCCAGATACCGGGACGCGGCAAGGTCTGGGGTGTCAGCCCGGCGCGATTGATCAATGCCACCAACGGCGCACTGCTGCCGTCGAAGGAAGGTAGTTCGCTGCCGCTTGTTTCGACGATGACGTTATCGACGCCGCAGCCACGCAGCGCGGCCAGCACCAGATCCACAGCGCTGACGATGTGACCGCTGTCATTGCCGAGCACCGTGCCGACAGCGGTATCGACCAGGTTGCGCCAGCTCGCCTTGATATCGGCCTGGTCCGCTTCGAGGTCCTTGCGCCTGAACAAAATTCCACTGTCAGGTTCCGCCGGCAACAGCGTCATGGAGGCGGCGCCTCCCGCGCTAAAAGCCGTGACCGAGTAAAAAACCGGCTCCCGAATAGTACAAAGGTACCGACTGATGGTAGGATTTGAGAAAACCATCTACGGTTACCTCGATGAAAAAGAGTTTAGCGAGTATCGACTCGACTGCAGCAATGGCGCTAATCCAGTCGCGCCAATCGATTATCCCGCCTGATAAATACTAGATCTCCGTGCCGTTTAGCAGTCACTTTTCCGTTTTATCCTCGTCGGTATTGATGATCGCCAGGGCGATCGATTCCTACGGCCATGACAGCAGCGAGCTGTTTAGTCGTGCCGGTCTCGATTACGAGCGGCTGCGGCAACCGCTGGAGCGTTTTTCCTACCTGTCGATTCAGCGGCTGTGGAAACTCGCGGTCGAAACCACGGGTGACGCCTGCTTCGGTCTGCGGGTTTCCAGTTTCTGGCATC
>CALJQI010000335.1 GCA_937980285.1 uncultured Gammaproteobacteria bacterium
CGACGCGCATTTCGAACAAATGCAGAAAGACGCCGAAATCGAACGCGAGCTGCTCGGTCTCGATATCAGCGTGCACCGGCGCGACGAGTTTCGCGAGATCGGTTACGACTCGCCGCACCAGCACGGCGCGGTCGCGCATCGCCCGTCTTTCGGGCTACACCCGCTTCGCTACGCACAGGGGCTGGCGGCGGCAGCGCAGAGGCGCGGCGCGCGAATCCACCCGCATAGCGAAGTGATCGGCTGGCTCAAGCAGGGCGATAGTCACCGGCTCGAAACCGCCAATGGCAGCGTCAGCGCAAAACAGGTCATTTTAACCGGTAACGGCTTCATGCCCGAGCACCTGCATCGCGGGGTACAGGGTCGGCCATTGCCGCTGCAAAGCGCGATCGTCGTCACCCGCGCGATGAGCCAGGACGAACTGCGCGACAAGGGCTGGCACACCGAGAACCCGACGATCAATTCGAAGCACATGTTTTTTTATTACCGCCTGCTCAGCGACGGGCGCTTCATGCTCGGCGGGCGCGGCAATCACATCGGCGATCCGGCCGGCGCCGAGGCCAGCTATGCCGGGCTGAAGCAGTCGATTTCGCGCATGTGGCCGCAGTTCGCCGGTATCGAGTACACCCACCAGTGGCGCGGGCTGGTCTGCTTCGCGATGAACTACCGGCCGTCGATCGGGCGCATGCCGGAAGACAAATCGGTTTACTTCGCCTACGGCTATCACGGCAACGGCGTCAACAGCGCGACCTGGAGCGGGCGCGAACTGGCGAAGTGGCTGGCCGGCGAGCACTCCGGCAACGCTGTCCTGCCGCAGCACCTGCCGGCGATCGTGCGCGGCCGGCCGCCGCGGTTTCCGCTCGCCGGGCTGCGTCGCCAGTACCTACGCCTGGGCCTGGGTTTTTATCGATTACGAGATTATTTTGACCGCTGACGAACCCGGCATGCTGGCGGTAGCGGCGGTGGCTTTCGGCGCCGGCCTGATCCGTGGTTTCACCGGCTTCGGCGGCCCGGCGTTCATACTCGCCATCCTGACGCTGTTCTTCGCCCCGGTCAGTATCGTGCCGAAAATACTGGTGGTCGATTTTTTCGCCAACGTTTACCTGTTCAAGGCGAGCCTGAAGCAGATCAACTGGCGCGCGACGCTGAGCATGGTCATCCCGACGATGATATTCATGCCGCTCGGGCACTGGCTGTTGATCGAGCTCGATCCGGCATGGATGAAACGCGCGATGGCGCTGATCATATCTACCGCCTGCGTGATGATGCTGATCGGCTATCGTTACAAGCATCCGATGACCACCGGCTGGCTGGTGTTCGTCGGCATCTGTTCCGGCATCGTTTTCGGCGGCACCTATATCGCGCTGGTAGCGGTGGTGTTCATCCTGCTGGGCCCCTACGACAAGAACGACGGCCGCACGCTGATCGTTTCATGGACTTTTTTCACGGTCGTGGGTTTCGCCGTGATATCCGCGGTTAGCGGAACCACCGGCATGCATGACATCACGATTGCGCTGCCGGGCGCCGCGACCTACATGCTGGGGGCCTGGCTGGGAACGCACGGATTCCGCAAGTCCAGCGAGAAGCTGTTTCGCCGCGCCGCGATCACGATCCTGCTGGCGCTGTCGATCGTCAACCTGGTCAGTTAATCCGTTTTCGATACAGGTTGATTTAATTAACCACCGGGCAGCGCGCGCCATTCGTCGAAGGCGATGCGCCGGCCGGGGTAAGCGGGGTTGTTGAACGGCCAGTCGCGTGCGATCCAGTTTTCGACCGTTTCGAACAGATGATCATCGAGACCCTCGCCGACTCGTGACTGGCGTACCCACATGGTGATTTCGACGTCGTGGCCCGACTTGCGAGTCGGATAGATGTACATGCAGCCCATTACTTCCGCCTCGTCATGGCTGAGCACGGTATAGGCGAATGACGTGCGCAGCTGAAACTCGGTCTGGTGCCAGCCGAGCTCGATGATGTTCTGCTCAAGCGTCAGGCCCAGCGGCCATTCTCCACCGGGTTCGTATACGCTGCGCAGGCGCTCCTCGGAAGTCATCACCGCATCGTAATCCATGACCGCATGGTGAATCGTCAGCGGGCGTAAAAGCATGCGCTCGGTCTGCAGCGATTGCGCTACCTGGAAATCAGCGGCTATGATCGGCGGGTTATACATGCGCTTCTCCGGATTATCGGCTGACCGGGCTTTCTTTCCGCGATACGGCAGCTCGAGGAGTCAGCCGGAAATAGTTTAACCGCTGCATGGCATTGCGCCTAGTAGGCCGCTTCGTCTTCGAAGGCATGGTATACGCCGCTGCTTTCGACCGAGAGTATCTTGTCCGCAACCGCTTGCGCGCCTTCGGCGGCGCTATGGCTGGCGTCGTCGGCGCCGGACTCGGTTCGCAGCAGGCCGGGAATGATCGAGATGACCGCGTTACCCCGCAGCTTGTCGTCAGCGGCCAGGCACAGGCTCAGCATGTTTTGCGCGGCCTTGGCGATTCGATAACCGTAGGAAAATCCGCATCCGCCAAAGTCGCCACGTCGATTGAATTTTACCGAGCCCAGGCGCGAGGTGACGTTGACAATCTTCGATCGCTCGAGCATCGGCAATAGAGTCTGTATGGTACGCAGCGCGCCCGCGCAGTGAAGCTCGAACTGGCGTATGACCTCTTCCACCTGCACCGACTCGATATCCGAACCATGACTTCGGTTGCCGGCGTTGTTGACGACTATATCGAGATGCCGAATTCCGATGCGCTCGATAAACTCGCGCAAGGCTGAAGGATATTCCGCATCGGTAATGTCGGCAGCCAGGTGATGATAGTTCCGGTGTTCGATGTCGCATCCCGATCGCGACAGTCCGAGCACGCGGTATTGTCGCGCCAGCATGGCGCGCGCCAGCTCCAACCCGAGGCCTTTCGAGGTTCCCGTTATCAAAATCGTTTTCATCGGCTAATGGGTCTCCAGCAGAAGGCCAGCTCTAGTTCCGGGGACAGTATACTCGTTTCGATGCCGAAGCCCGTTGGCGGAAACAGGTATGCGGCAGCCGCAAGCTGCGCTTGTTTTCGAATCAAATGCTGCCGAGCATTTGTTCGATCGCGGCTACTTCGTCCTGGGATTCCTTCATGAACTCGATGCTGTCCTGTGAACCGAAATCGGTTAGTTTCAATTTTTCGAATGCGGGCATTCGGGACAGTACCGGTAACTGATCCGCATGCTCCGTCCCCAGATTGCTGTGGTATCGGGCTACCAGGACCAGATCGCAGAGGTCGGCGCTGACGGAATTGTTACGGAACCAGCTTCGGGACTCTTCTCCTACCGTAACCAGTTCATCCCCCAGATTCCATTTTTGCAGCAACATGCTGTTGATTTGAGGGCGCAGCGACTTGATTGTTTGATCGAGAGCCTTCTCATCGTCGTACTGTTCACTATGTTCCTGGGCATATTCCAGGATTGCGATGACGCCCAGGTCACTTAACAGCCCGGCCATTTGCGCCGCATCGGGGTCGAAAGCGCCGGATTTCGCGGCCAGCACACGGCTAAAGGCAGCGACTCTGCGACTGCTTTTCCACAGTTGGCGCATCCGTTGTTTCATGCCGACAGATTTTTCCTGGAACAGCCGTGTAGCGGCGATAATAATGACATGTTGCTGAACCGCCTTCATACCCAGCCGAACGACCGCCTGGCGCAGGGATTCTACCGGCGAGCTGCCCTGATACAGGGGGCTGTTGGCGTGCTTTATCAGGTATGCCGTTATGACGGGGTCAGACTGGATCAGTTCCAGAATCCTTTCGAGATCATAATCTTCCCTGGCAAACTCCTGTTGGACTTTAACCACAATGTCCGGCAGGGTCGGTAACTTGATGTTTTCACTCAAAATGTCCTGGAATAACTCGCTCGTCAATCGGTTCGCCGTTTCGCCCTGATCGATGAACCTGACTTCTACCTGCGGATGTTCGCTCTCCAATGCCTTAGATAACTCGGATAACTGTTCGTCGCTTATCTCCAGATAATGCACCGTATTAATAGCATCTACATCATAAAGGCTGGGCCGAAGCTGGGCGACTGGTTGCAGCCAGCCATCGTTCATGGTTTTCACTTTTTGGGTAATGCCATCCACCGCCCGGCCGATGGCGTCGCCCGACAATATGTACAAGCTATAGCTGCCCGTGTCTCCAGCCGCAATGATATGATCGCCCGGATTGGCGACATTGATTGTTAGCGATTGAGCGAGGTTGTTTAATTGATCGTCGCTGAATAATTCCAGGCTTCGGATAATTCTGAGCGTCGAAAGATCAGGCCTGCCGTTATTGTTTTGCATACCGGTAAATTATAGGCGAGAAAAATTTTATAAAAGGACGATTTCTGAGTGTGGTGTAAGGCCTGACCCTATTGCCTGACCCCATTGCCCTCCTGACCCTGCTTTCTTGACGTTTGGAGATTGCTTCGCTGCGCTCGCAATGACGCGCTTATGTATGCGCCATTGAGGCCTGACCCCATTGCCTCATTCTCCGATGCGTTTCAGGCCATGCGGACAAAACTGAAGTTATTGATCTGGATCAACTGGATTGCAATCGTTGCTTCGTTAGTGCCAATTTCGCATTTATCGTGTTAACCCGTTCGTCTATTCGCGGTTAACTGGTTCAATGGGTATACGCATTCTCCGGGTGCTAGCATGACCGGCGTATAAATGCTTCTTCAAATAAGCGAGTAACCGGGCACTGGCCGCGGCCAGTCCTGCGGGGCAATAAGAACCAGCCCGCCTGAACAAGTTTAGTCGCGTTTTATACAGGCACCCTACCGTGTATTTAGGGATTTGCAGCAATACCCATAACTACAATGGAAGTG
>CALJQI010000336.1 GCA_937980285.1 uncultured Gammaproteobacteria bacterium
GCGGATTGTCGAATCGTTGCGCCAGCGACTTGCCGAAGGCTATGGTTCGCGGGTTGTATTCCTCGGGGTAGTCGCGCGTGATCGCCAGGTAATCGGGCGACTCGTCGAGACCGACCCTGTATTCCAGCCGCGACTGCATCGTGTAACGCCTGAGATCATTGACCTTTTGCTTGCTGGTGAGCTGGAAATCCCGGGTCATGAAGCTGCCCTTGATTAGACGAATCGGCATGTCCAGCGCCAGCAGCCAGCGCTCGCCGTTCGGTTCCAGCGTGACGGTGTAATCGATAGCCGGCTCGCTGACGGTGATGTTGAGGCGATTCAGCGGCTTGCGCGGTATCTGGGTCCAGGTGTAGCCATCGTATTGAGCCATCACCGGCCCGCGCCAGTACAGCCGATTTTGCGCGGGAACCTGATCCTTGAAGTCGACCCGGAAAGCCACTTCGTTGCTGCGGATCAGATTGCTGATCTTGCCCGGCGACATGTGATTGCTAAGGCCGGTGACGCCGCCGCGCTGTTCGCTTTGAAGTCCCCACAGCGGCCCGGGAACACGCGGCACCAGCACGAACAGGATCAGCATGAGCGGCACCGACAAGCCCACCAGCTTACTGCTGCCGCGGACTCGCTCCCATAGTGAGACGCTGTCGTCGCGCTGGTTTAGCGTAATCAGCGTGGCGGTGATAACAATCAGGTTAACGAACATCATCGCCGCGGTGAAGACGCTTTGCGAGTAAAGAAAATGGGTGGCGATCAGAAAATAACACAGGAACACCAGAATCAGCATGTCGCGGTGGCGCTTGCTTTCGAGGAACTTGAAAGAAGTCATCACCGTCAGTAGCGCGAGGCCCGCGTCGCGGCCGACGATAGTCCAGTACTCGGCAAACACCCCGATGCCGCCGAACAGAACCAGCGGAATCAGCATCCACTTCGGCAGTTCGCGAACCTTGCCGAGGTTTTGCAGGCCGCGCCAGCCAAGCGCGATCACCACGATGGCGCTAACCCAGCCCGGCAGGTTGGCGAAATGGGGCGCGATCGAAAACAGGAAGCAGAAACAGACCGCGAATACGCAGGCGCGGCTGGTGGCCTCATGCTGTATCGAGTGCATCGGCAGGTTCTGGCCGAGCGGGGGCTGCGGGCTAGTCCTGATCAAGTCTGAACTCCCGGTTTGCATCGGGTTGCCGGAAAACGGCCAGCTCCTGCAGGCAGTTATGCTTGTGCGCGTTACCGAAGTCCTGCTCCAGCACGAGTCCCGGTAGCCGTAAGCCGTATTTTTGTTCTTCGCGCTCCGCGGCCAGTACCAGCGCGGTCATGAAACTCAGCTTTTCCTCGGTGCTAGCCTGGCCCATCTGCTCCCAGTCTATCCATAGCGAGGGTCGGGCCTGGCCCTGGAAAGTCTTGGTCAGTAAACCCCTGCCCTGGGCGTAGGCTTTCCATGAAATATGGCGCAGGGATTCGCCTTCGCGGTGTTCGCGCAGGCCGGCGAAATCGTCGCCCTCGATGGTGCTGGTCGATGTCTGCCCGTCGTATTGCTCGATCATGCTCTGTTGCAGCTTTACCTGCGCGGTAGGCCGCGGGTAAATCAGCACCGGCAAATCGAACTTGAGCCAGCCCCAGGCGTGGAACAGGCCGGTTGGATAGCGCGTAAACACGGTTACGCCGGCCGGGCGAAACTCGCCGCGTCGGTGGGTCGGGATTCTCAGTTTTGCCTGTACGCTGCCCTCGGGTTCGAGTTTTACGTAAACCGGGGGCTGGTCCAGGTACTGGATAGCGATGGCGTAGCGCCGGGCGTTATTATGGTGACTGATTTCAAACTTGAAGTCGCAGAATTCGCCGCAGAACACCGGCCGCGGTATTTGCATGCGTATGGTAACGCCGAGCAGGTTCTTGTGCGTATGCCACAGGCTTATGATGCCGAGCGAGGTCAGCATGAAGGTCAGTACGAAAGCCATGCTGTTCTGGTAGTTGATCGCCGCCAGAAACAGGAACAGGAGCATGATGGCGAACAGGTAGCCGAAACGGGTCGGCAGAATATAAAGCCGCCGATTGTGCAGCAAAATGCTGTCGCGACTGGGCGGATTATGCGATTCGAACCAGTTGTCGATGAACCGGCGGACGGGTTTCGGCAGTGCAACCGACGGCATCAGGGAATCGGCGTGCGTTCCAGCAATTCGTTGACCAGATCCATGGTCGGATGGCTGTGTTGTTCGGAGGGCGTCAGGCGATGATCGGCGATGGCGCCGAATACGGCCTGCACATCGCCCGGTTCGACATGGCTGCGCCCGTTCATCAGGGCCCATGCCTTGCTCGCGTGGATGATCGACAGCCCGGCGCGCGGCGAGAGGCCGTAGACGAACAGCCCCGGATTACGCGTCGCCTGGATTAACTGCTGTACGTAGTTCAGCAGCGGGTCCGAGCAATGGAGGGTGTCGACGGCGGTCTGGATGGCGATGAAGCGATCGACGCTGACCGCCGGCTGCAGCCGATGCATCAACTCACGCGGATTATCGCCCGACAGTAACGCGCGTTCGGCGGCCTGGTCCGGGTAACCCAGCGAAATTTTCATCATGAAGCGATCCAGCTGCGACTCCGGCAGCGGAAAGGTGCCCGACTGGTCGAGCGGATTTTGCGTGCCGATAACGAAAAAGGGCTCTTCCAGCCGGTGGGTTTCACCCTCGACCGTAATCTGTTTTTCCTCCATCGCCTCGAGCAGGGCGCTCTGGGTCTTCGGCGTGGCTCGATTGATTTCATCGGCGAGGATAAAGTGCGCGAACACCGGCCCTGGATGGAAGCGGAACAATTGCCGCTCGGGATCGAATATGGAGACCCCGAGTATGTCGGCTGGTAGCAGGTCGCTGGTGAACTGGATGCGATTGAAGCCGAGGCCGAATGCGCGAGCAATCGACTGCGACAAAGTGGTTTTACCAACCCCGGGCAAATCTTCTATCAGGCAATGGCCGCGCGCAATCAGGCAGCAAACCGCCAGCTTGACCTGGGTCGACTTGCCCAGAATGATGGTTTCGATCGCGGCAACGGCCTTGTTTATATCGGCCTGAATTCCCGCGATCGAACTATCCGTCGAATCCAGCATTCGAAAATCTCGGTAAAAATCATGAATTATCGACCGATTTTAGTCGAATTCGTTTAATAGTTCCGTGAAATAAGCCCCCATTTTGCATAAGTATCGACGATGCGGCGGCATTTGGCGGGTCATACTCGCGATTGCCGGTAGCAATTCGCCCGCGCAGTTTCAACGGCTGGCGGCGAACTCAGACCGTTTTGCGGTGCCCCTCCGGTTTCCAGGCAGGTGAAATGACATCCGGCATACTCGATCTCCCGAGCAGGCGCGCCGAAGCCAGCGTCATCGCGCCATAGCGCTGATTGATTTGATCCATGGCCTGGTGACTGCGTTCGCGTCGCGGGTGCTTGCGCTGAAACAGGTCGCTCTGGCAGGGGGTTTTCGGATCCAGCGCGACGATGCGAATTTGCCAGATACCCTGCCCACGCCAGCCTTGCTCGAGCCAGCGGCAACCCAGTCGATAAATTACCATTTCGTCGTCGCTCGGCAGTAGCGAGCGCTCGACGGTTTTGAGCCAGCCGCGATACTGGCGTAGCCCGAACAGAAACCGCTGGGCGACCAGCCGGTTGGCGCGCAGGCGCTCGGCGAGCTTGTGCGCCATGTGCATCAGGTACACGCGAATCGTATCGGGATCACGGCTGTTGGGCGGCAGGACCTTGCCATGGCCGATCGATTGCGCCGCCGGGACATTGGGCTTTACCGGCTCCGGATCGAGCCCCTGGGCCATCAGCCAGATACGCCGGCCGGGATTGCCGAAGCGTTTCCCCAGCACGCTGATCGGGATTTGCTGTAATTCCGAGCAGCGATGGACACCATAGTGCGCCAACAGCCCGGCGATGCCGTCATTGACCCCGCATAATTCGGTCAGGCTGGTATCGGCCAGGCGTTCTCGAGCTTGCCACGGCGGGATGATGGTCAGACCATCCGGCTTTTGCTGTCTGGATGCAAACTTGGCGGTCGACTTGTCGCCGCTGACGCCGATCGAACACAGTACGCCGGAATTTTCATACACCGCCTGCTTGATGCGCAGCGCGATTTGCCGGGGCTCGCCCCAGAGTTGCTGGCAGCGGGTAACATCCAGAAAGGCTTCGTCGACCGAAAATATTTCGATCTCCGGTGTGAAGCGCGCCAGCGCTTGCATGATGTTGGCCGATACCTCGGCGTAGCGCTGCGGGCGGCTGCAGACCCGGACCAGTTGCGGGCATAGCTGGCGAGCCTGCCTGATATGCATGCCGGTCCTGACGCCGTGGGCGCGCGCCTCGTAGGAGCAGGTGATGATGCAGGTGCCGATGTCTCCATTGGTCAGCGCCAGCGGCCTGCCGCGCCACTGTGGATGATCGACCTGTTCCACCGAGGCGAAGAAAGCATTCATGTCGGCGAGCATAATGACTCGCGGCCAACTGTCGGTACGCCGAGCCGTCATCGAAAACACCTGATCTGGCCGACCACCCGACCCTGGATCTCGATACGCGAAACGTCGACGATGCGGTCTTTATCTTCGGAACTGTCCGCGAGCAGCTGAATTTGGCCGCCGCCAGGGTGACGAATCCTTTTTAGAACGACTTCTTCACCGTCGAGCAGCGCCATCACCAGGTTCCCGCTGACGGCCTGCCGCTGGCTCTGGATGACAACAATGTCACCCGCCAGAATTCCCGCTTCCCGCAACGAGTCGTCTACAATCTGCAGCGCGTACCGACCCGGAGCGATCAACAACTCCAGCAGTTCATCGCGTTGCCGGTCCTCGATCGCCTCGATGGCAATGCCGGCGGCAACCTGTCCCAGCACGAACAGGCCCTGCGGCCGGCTGGGTAGCGGGGCTATCGGGCGAAAAAGGGCGCTTGCTGCGTATTCGAACATCAATGGTTATCCTGGTTGGAATAACTATAGAGAACAAAACGAGAACTTTCAAGAATAACCGCGACTGCCTCCCTGATAGAAAAAGACAATCGACAAAAAGGGCTTTTTGTCTACTCTTTAACAGTTAGATCAATTATAAATAGCCAAAATCCAGGCGTTTCAGATTAAAACTAATGAGTCATAAAGCCTTGATACTCTGTGTCGATGATGAACCAGTCAACCTGGTCATTTTGCAGGAACTGTTACAGGACAGATACGAGTTGACGACTGCAAAGTCGGGCGAGGGCTGTTTGCAGCAGGTAGCCGTGCAGACGCCGGACCTGATTCTGCTCGACGTCAATATGCCCGATCTGGACGGGTTGGAGACCTGCGAACGTCTTAAATCGGATCCTGAAACCGCCGAAATCCCGATCATCTTTGTCTCCGCGCTGGCATCGCAGGACGAATTGATGGCCGGCTACGAAGCCGGCGGAGACGACTACATCACCAAGCCCTTCAGTGAAGAGATACTGCAAAAGAAAATCGAAATCGTGCTCGCCAGCCAGCAGCGCAAGCAGGAATTAAAGAAAATTTCCGACAAGGCCGTCGAAGCCCTGATGAATAACCTGAGCACCACCGACGAGCTCGGCATGGTGGTACGCTTTCTGCATCAGTGCCAGAGCGCGGACACGCTCGACGAGCTGGCGCGAAACGTTTTCGACTGCCTGCGTCAATTCGAGCTCGACAGCAGCCTGCTGATGCTGGACGAACCCGAAAACCGGGTCTGGTTCAGCGACGATATCGATCGCCCTATGGAAAGCCAGATTCTCGAAAGCCTGCGCGGCCAGGACCGGGTAGTCAGCTTCGGCACTCGGCTGGCGATAAATTCCGATCATGTTACCGTGCTGGTGCGAAACCTGCCGACGACGGTCGAACAGGTAGATCGCGTGCGCGAGCATCTGTCCATTATGATCGAAGGCCTCGATACCCGAATTCAGGCGATGCAATCGCAGACGCTGCTGGATCAGCGCAGGGAGGTGTTGCACAGAGTGCTGACCGCTGCCCGTGAGCATCTCGGTCGTCTCGACGAAACCAGTAAGCAGCAAAGGGCGCGTTCCGCTGAAATCGTTACGGATATGGGCAAGGAATTGGAGAGGTCGCTGCTACAGCTGGACCTGAGTGCCCGCCAGGAAGCCGCTTTGAAGAAAATCATCGATTCCGCCGCCGAGCAAACCGCCGAGGTTTACGACGAAGGCATGAAGATCGGTGAAAAACTCCAGGAAATCATGGACGAGTTATCCAGCGTCCTGGACGAGTAACAGTAAGGAGGGGGAGTAGGGAGTAGAAAACGGGGGCGCATTTATTTTGCTGCAATAAAAAGCAGATTATAAGGAAAATAGATGCGTCCCCCTTTTCTTTCGCTGGGGTATAATGCCGCCACTTCGAATCACTGGCATTGACCTTTAAATGAAAGACGCAGTTATCGTATCGACCGCAAGAACCCCGATCGGGGTTGCCTTCAAGGGTAGTCTCAACAATATCAAATCTCCGACCATGGCCGGCCACGCGATCCGACACGCTGTCGATCGCGCCGACATCGACGGCGAGGAAGTCGACGACGTCGTCATCGGCGCCGTGCTGACTGCGGGTACCGCCGGCATGAACGTTGGCCGATTGTCCGCGCTGGCCGCCGGCTTGCCGGTTTCGGTACCGGGGCAGACCGTAGACCGCCAGTGCTCGTCGGGACTGATGGCGATCGCAATCGCCGCCAGTCAGATTATTGTCGACGGCATGGATGTCGTTGTCGCCGGCGGGCAGGACAATATCTCGGCGGTGCAGAGCCAGTACTTTCCCTGGGTCATCGAACAGGCGGACGCGAATGTCGCGCTGCAGGCGCAGCACGCCTATATGCCGATGCTGCAAACCGCCGAGTTTGTCGTCGATAAGTACGGCATCTCGCGCGAGGCGCAGGACGAGTATGCGCTGCAATCGCAGCAACGCACCGCCGCCGGGCAGGAAGCGGGCGCTTTCGATGACGAAATCGTACCGATTACCGCCACCTGCGCGATCAAGGACAGGGACAGCGGAGAGATCAGTTACGCTGAAACCACACTCGAAAAGGACGAGGGCAACCGTCCGCAAACAACCCTCGAAGGCCTCGCCGGGCTCAGCCCGGTAATCGAAGGCGGCAGTATTACCGCCGGCAACGCGAGCCAGCTTTCCGACGGCGCTTCGGCCTGCGTCCTGATGGAGGCGGGGTTGGCGGAAAGGCGCGGGCTGCAGCCTCTGGGCATTTACCGCGGCATGGCCGTCGCCGGCAATGAACCCGAGGAAATGGGCATCGGGCCGATTTACGCGATACCCAAATTACTGAAGCAACACGGGCTTGGCGTCGACGATATCGATTTGTGGGAAATCAACGAGGCCTTCGCCTGCCAGACGATTTACTGCCGCGACCGCCTCGGCATCGATAACAATCGCTTCAACGTCCACGGTGGCGCGATTTCCGTCGGCCACCCCTACGGGATGACCGGCGCCCGCCTGAGCGGGCATATCCTGATCGAGGGACGGCGTCGCGGCGCGAAGTACGTCGTGGTTTCGATGTGCGTCGGCGGCGGCATGGGCGCGGCGGCGTTGTTCGAGATCGCGTGATGAACAATCGCAAGCTGCTTGTTTTTCACATCCTGCCGCTGGTGGTGGTGCTGTTTCCGGCATTGTGGTTCGTCGTTGTCGGCAATGACAGGTTGCTCAAGGGCGAGGCCGGTATAATCGAAAACATGACCGTACTGTTCCTGCTGGCTGCGATCGGTTTCTGTATTTCCGGCATTTCGCTGGCCAACCGACAGCGACTTCCCAGCCTGCTCAAGGCCTGGTTGTTCATCATGATCCTGGGTTCGGCATATTTCGCGCTGGAGGAAATTTCCTACGGTCAGCACATGTTCGGCTGGGGCACCGCCGACAGCTGGAAAGAATTAAACGATCAGGACGAAACCAATCTGCATAACGTGCACGCAATGTTCGACCAGGTGCCGCGAACCCTGCTGACGCTCGGTATATTGATCGGCGGCATCATGCTGCCGCTGTACCGGCATTTTCGCGGCCTCAGGCTGGACGAGAGTAATCGTCTATACTGGCAGTGGCCGACGCTCGATTGCTTGACCATAGGCTTGTTGGTGATCCTGATTCGCCCGGTGCTATCGCTAGTGGACGTCGACTTCATCAATACCGGTGAAATGAAAGAGAACCTGTTCGCGTTGTTTATATTACTGTATTGCGTTTCAATTCAGCTGCGGCTGAAAAACAGGTCGGCAGGCGCCGGTGAAGCGGAGCCCAGCTGATAAATTATCTAACGGAGATATCCCGATATGAGAAAAAGCCTGGCCATTCTTTCCATCGCTGCATTGCTTTACGCTGGACAATCCGCGGCTAGCGCGATCAATTACAATTACTTCGAGCTCGGGTATCTGGAAACCGAACTGGACCTGTCGGGCATCGATGACGATGGCGACGGTTACGAGTTCAACGCGTCGCTAGCCGTTGGCGAGACGATCGCGGTCGTAGTCGGCTACCAGGACGTCGAGTTCGATGCCGATGTCGAGGCCGACATCTTGAGCCTCGGCATTGCTTACCATAAGCCTTATTCGACCACCGGTGACATGATTCTCGGGCTGGCATACCTGGATTTCGAGGCGGATGCATCGGGCGGCGGGTCGGTCGAAGAATCGGGCAATGAAATCAGCCTCGAAATCCGAAGCCGCACCAGCCCGCAAAACGAAGTCCATTTCGGGCTTGTCCGCCGTGAAATCGATGACGATTCGAATTCCGGTTACCTGTTGCGCATTGTCAACGGCGATCCGCAGGGATTCCAGTTCGTGATCGACTACGAGGACATCGATTACGGTAGCAGTTTGATGCTGGGACTGCGCTCGGTATTCTAGGCTGCCACCGGCTCGCGCTTTATCTGCCCTTCCACACGGGGTCGCGTTTTTCGGCGAAAGCGCGCGGCCCTTCCATGAAATCCTCCGACTTCAGCATTTTCTGGTAGATCGGCAGTGCGTCGTTGCCCGGTTTGGTCGCCGCGAACGCCTGCGGCAGCGGCAGGTTGTAGATCGTCGGCACCACTTCTTTCAGCGCCTGCAGCGCCAGCGGAGCGCCGCCGGCAATGTCATGCGCCAGTTCGCGAACCGTTTCCATCAGTTCCGAATGCGGGCAGACTCGGCTGACCAGGCCCCAGTGCAGGGCTTCCTGCGCGCCCATACGGCGACCCGTGTAGAGCAGATCCATCGCCACGTTGTAGGGAATTCGTCGCGGCAGTATTTGCACCGCGCCGACGTCGGGTAAAAAACCGCGCTGCATTTCCGGCAGGAAGAACTCGGCATGATCGGCCGCCACGATCAGGTCGCTGGCGAGCGCGATTTCGAAACCGCCGCCAACGGCCATGCCGTTGATCGCCGATATCACCGGTTTTTTCAAACCCCAGAATTCGCTGATCCCGGCAAATCCGCCGGGGCATTCGAAGGCGCTGTTTACAGCCGCCTCGTTGCTGTCGAAAGCCGCGATTTCTTTCAAATCCCAACCGGCGCTGAAAATCCGATCGCCGCTAGCGGTGATGATGCCGACGCGCAGATCGTCGTCTTCCTGCAGCTTCGACAGGGCGCTGAATATGGAATTGGAAACCTCGGGATTGATCGCGTTCGCCGGTGGCCGGTCGATGGTGATTTCGACGACCTGGCGATCGATTTTCACGCCTACCTCATTGTTCATCGTTGCCCCTGAAAATGTTATGTGAAGGCGCTCAATATATGTCAAAATCGCGCCGCGTTCATCGTTTGGTTTACCGCCATGGCACACTGGTTAAAACGCATGTTGTCCCCTGAAACGATCGCCATTGTCGGCGCTTCCGAACGCAGTGACAGTCTCGCGTCGATCACCTATCGACAACTGCTGGCGAATGGATTTCGCGGCACGGTCTACCCGGTCAATCCGAAATATGACTCGCTGCATGGACTCGACTGTTATGCCAGTCTGGCCGAATTACCCGGGCCGCCCGACCTGGTGATCTACGCCATCAGCGGGCTGGCGCTGGAACAGAGCTTCGATCAGGCGCTGACGCTAAAGGTCGGCGGCATCGTGATCTACGCGGCGAACTACATCGAAAACGACAGCCAACCCAGCCTGCCCGAGCGTTTACGGCAAAAAGCGCGCGCCGCCGGCGTTCCGGTTTGCGGCGGCAACTCGATGGGTTTTTACAACTACGACCACAAGGTTATGGTCAGTTTCGATCAGCCGCCGGCGAATCGACCGCCGGGTCACATCGGCATGATCCTGCATTCCGGTTCCGGCATGACTTACCTGGCCAACAACGATGCCCGTTTCTGCTTCAACTATGTCATCGCCAGCGCGCAGGAAACCAATGCCAGCGTCGGCGACTACATGGACTATCTGCTGCAACAGCCATCGACACGGGTCATAGCCCTGTTGCTGGAGACTGTGCGTGATGTGCCGGCCTTCATTGCCGCACTTGAAAAGGCGCGCGATAAATCGATACCGGTGGTGATTACGCGCCTCGGCCGTACCGAGAAATCCGCGCAGCTGGCGATGAGCCATTCGGGCGCCATCGTCGGCGATCACGAGGCCTTCGTCGCGCTATGCCGGCGTTACGGCGTGGTTCTATGCCGCGACGCCGACGAAATGATTGTCAGCGCAATGCTGTTTGCCGCCGGATTTCGCGTCGATGGCGGCGGCCTCGCAAGCATGCTCGATTCGGGCGGCATGCGCGAACAGATGATCGATCTGGCGGAGGATCACGGCATTCGCTTCGCGGAAATCTCCGATGCCACCGCCGCGGTGCTGCGCGCGCATCTCGAAACCGGGCTGGACGCGGTCAACCCGATGGATGGCATGGGGTCGCTGGGCAGAAATACCGGGCAAACCTATCTCGAATGCGGCAAGGCCCTGATGGATGATCCCGATAGCGGCCTGTTGAGCTTCGAGTTCGAGTTTCGCGACGGCTTTTCACACTACCCGGAGCTGTTCGAGGTGACGCGACAACTGGCGGATTACTCGGCAAAACCGCTGCTGCTGATCAATAGCTGCAGTTTCACCTCGATCAGCCAGACCGCGGCGGAATTGACCTGGCAGGGCATCCCGGTAATCAACGGCATCGACGTGGCATTGCGCGCGTTGCG
>CALJQI010000337.1 GCA_937980285.1 uncultured Gammaproteobacteria bacterium
CATTGCGCGACCTCGCCGCCGTCGGCGTTGTAGATCCGGTACTTGAAAGCCGCCTGCGCGCTGTCGGGCTTTTCGACGATCAGCATCTGGTCGAAACCGATGCCGTCGAAGCGGTCCGCCCAGCGTCGCACCAGGTCCGGCTGCGGGTCGAACGACTGGTTAATCGCGTCGATGACGGCGAAGTCGTTGCCGAGGCCGTGCATTTTGGCGAATTTCAGCTTCATGGCAGCAATGTTTCGCCGCGAATCAGGTCTTCGAAGCGTTCGCGCTCGCGCACGCAGTAATGGCGGTCGCCGTCGACCATGATCTCGGCCGCGCGCCTGCGCGTGTTGTAATTCGACGCCATGCCGAAGGCATAGGCGCCGCAGGAGCGAACCGCCAGCAGGTCGCCCTGAGCGAGGCGCAGTTCTCGGTCCTTGCCGAGAAAGTCGCTCGACTCGCATATCGCGCCGACCACGTCGTAGGTCATTGCGGGCGCGTCGCTGGCCTGCCGGACGCGAATGATTTCCTGCCAGGCGCCGTATAGCGAGGGACGGATCAAATCGTTCATCGCGGCGTCGACGACGGCGAAATTCTTGTCCGGCCCGTGTTTCAAATAGTTGACCTGGCTGACCAGAATGCCTGCGTTGCCGGCGATGGCGCGCCCCGGTTCGACCACGATGGTGCCGTCGAAGCCGGCAAGCCGCTCGTGCAGCGCGCCGGCCCATTCGGCCGGCAACGGCGGTTCCTCGTCGCGGTAGCGAATGCCGAGGCCGCCGCCGAGATCGAGATGATGGATGTTGATACCCTGCGCGCGTAATTTTGCGATCAGCGCCAGCAGGCGGTCGAGCGCGTCGATATAGGGCGACAGCTCGGTCAGCTGCGAGCCGATATGACAATCCATGCCGATGATGTCGATATGTTCGAGCGCGGACGCCTTCAGGTAAACCGTCTCCGCGTCGGCAAAAGCCACGCCGAACTTGTTGTCCTTGAGCCCGGTTGAAATATAGGGGTGGGTCTTGGCGTCCACGTCCGGGTTGACGCGAAACGAAATCCGCGCGCGCTTGCCCATGCGCCCGGCGATTTCGTTGATGCGGTAGAGTTCCTGCTCGGATTCGACGTTGAAGCAAAGGATGTCCGCCTGCAGCGCGGCCTCGATCTCATTGGCTTGCTTACCGACGCCGGAAAAAACGATGCGCGCGGCGTCGCCGCCGGCCTCCAACACGCGCTGCATTTCGCCGCCGGAAACGATGTCGAAGCCTGAACCCAGGCGCGCCAGAAGGTTCAGCAGCGCCAGGTTCGAGTTGGCCTTGACCGCGTAGCACACCAGGTGGTCGTGCCCGGCGAGCGCATTGTCGAAGGCGTGCCAGTGGCGTTCCAGCGTGGCGCGCGAGTAGACGAACAGCGGCGTGCCGTAGGTCGCGGCCAGTTCGGCGATAGCGACGTCCTCGCAATACAATTCACCCTGTTTGTAGTCGAAATGATCCAAGTTAACCGTTCTCGCTCTTGCTCTTTTTCTGTTCCTCTTCCTCGGGCAGCAGCAGCGGCCCCTTGTTACCGCAGCCGGACAATGCCAGCAGCAGGCAGCAGCACAGCAGCCAGCCTGTTACCCGGGTCAGCTTCATGCCGCCGAAATCACCCGCTTTGCGCTCAGGGCCCACACACCGGCGCCGCACAACAGGCCGCCGCCGGCATATCCATAGGCTTTTTGCGCCTGCGGCGTCGCCAGAAAGCGCCGGATCGAGGCCGCGAACAGCGCGTAGCAAGTAGCGCCGATGGTCGCCAGCACGACGAAGCTGATGCCCAGTATCCACAGCTGCGGCGTCGCCGGATGCGCCGCGCTGATAAATTGCGGCAGCAGCGCGATGAAAAACACGATGCTCTTGGGGTTTAGCGCGGTCACGATAAAGGCGTTGCCGAACAATTTGCGCGGCGAAGACTTTCGCGTGTCGTCTGTTTGCAACTGCATCGGCTTGTTGGCGCCGCGCAGCAGCAGGAAGCCGAGATAAATCAGGTACAGGCCGCCGATCCACTTGATGATGGTAAACCAGAACGCGGAAGCGGCCAGCAGCGTGCCGAGACCGATTAGCGACAGCGTGATGGCGACCGAATCGCCGAGCGCGACGCCGGCGACCAGCGGCAGCGTCGCCTGACGGCCGTGCGCGATCGAATAGCTCAAAACCAGCAGTATGGTCGGGCCCGGAATCGCGAGCACAACCGCGCTGGTGGCGACGTAGGCGAGCCATAGCTCGATTGGCATTGACGTTTACTCTCGCGTGATCAGTGAACGCGTGAGCTTGTCATATTCGTCAAGGCGAGACAATGGCTCGCGGCACAAATCATCGCGCGCGCGGTTGATGAAATCCAGCAGTACGGGATCGATATCGGCGGGCAATTCATCCTCGTCGAGCACGCGGCAGCGGCCGTCCGGGGTAATCAGCAGGTCGACCGTGAGATCGCGCCACTCGATGGTTTGCCCTGTAATGCGGGTGTTATCGGCGATATTGAAATAGAGCGCGACGGTGTTTTGCCGCTGGTCGATCCAGTGGTAGACATTGTAGGGACGGTCCTGCCAGAAGTAACCGAGGCTCAGGGTCCCCTCGCGTAACAGTACATCCTCGAGCTGCACCTCGCGCGGCATGCGGTAGATGACGACGACTTCACCCTCGGAGCGAGTCAGCAATTCGCAGTCGAATTCCTTGCGCTCGCCTGCTAGCGTCAACTTGACCTCGGTAATCCTCTCCCTGTCCAAGTCAATGCTCGAATCGAATGTCCTTTGCGCCCTGCCACAGGGTAGCGACACCAATTTCTCGCAGGCGTTCGTGGTCCGAGGTGATCGTGGCGAAGTGATTGCCGGCCAGCGTGCCGGCCTTCGAAGCGAAATGCACGCTGCCGTAGGCGATCAGGATTTCGGTTTCGCTTCTGCCCCTGGGGTAAAGCAGGATTTGCCCCGGCGCCGGGTAGGCGGTGGCGTCTTCGTAGCCAACCGCGAAGTCCATGTCGCCGAGCGGTATCCATACACCTTCGCCGCTCCAGCGCACGTGCACGACCTGGCTTTCGAACGGCATCACACGCTCGAAGGCGGCGCAGGTTTGCGGCGACTTTTCGGTTTCCAGTCTTGCTTCGAAAGCGTGATCGGCGATGATAATTTTCATAGTAGGCAGGTCCTGTGCAAAATGTCGGGTGGTTGCTCGCCTGGATTCATGTCAGCAAAACCAGCAACAGACCGAGCGCGGCGGGCGCGGCCTGCACCGCCAGGATGCGCCGGCTGACGGTGGCGGCGCCGTAAACTCCGGCGATGATAACGCAGCAGAGAAAGAATATTTTCACCTCGCTGGCGTGAACCGATGGCATCAATCCCCATAGTAACCCGGCGGCGAGAAAGCCGTTGTACAGGCCCTGGTTGGCGGCGAGTATGCGCGTGCTTGCCGCCTGTTCCGGAGTGTGGTGGAAGATTGCGAGTCCGAGCGGTTTATCCCACAGGAACATTTCCAGCAGCATGAAGCCGATATGCGCCAACGCCACCAGGGCCACGACAATATCGGACAGTAGCCCGATCACGGTGTTTGTTTCGATTCGATTGCCGCGAACATCAGCGCAAGCGACAGGCATAGTACCAGCAACGGCAAGGCGATTCTCTCCAGGCGAGACAGGTCGCTTTCCCGGTACAGGGTCCAGGCAACGATCGGTGTGCACACCAGGCCGCCGAAGAAAGCTGCTTTGAGCAAGGGTATCTCGATCTGAAAAACGAAGATCGCGCCGGCGATGCAGGCTGGCGCCATCAGCACGACAATAGCGTCGAGCGTTCGAATCCAGGTCTTGCGTTCGGGCCCGAATCGCGTTGCCAATGATGGACCGGGTTTGTTCATGGGCGCCTGTCGATTCACCAGTCGGGGTAAGCCGGGGTTCATCCTCTCATATATTGTTCGGCATTGCGCGAGGATTAAGCGCGGCCTTTGCGGCAAGAACTCGGAAGATTAATAAAGCGGGCTTACTTTCGCGGTCGAACCCAGAACCAGCTTGCCACCACCAGCGCACCGAAAGCGGTATAGAGCAGGGCAAACACCCAGTCGGGCGCGCGATAGTACAGCAGTTGCTGCAGCCAGTGCGCGATGAACGCGCCGCTGTAAACCTGGTCGCCGGCCAACTCGCGCAACTGCATTTCCCAGACGGTGAGCGGGCAGATCATGCCGAGCCAGGATTGCAGCACGACCACGCCGATGGCGAACAGGTGCGCGACTCGAAACCAGTAATGATGGACCCAGCTCCAGGCGCGCCATTTGCCGACGAACACCAGCAGCAGGCCCGCCACTACGAAAAAGACGAACAGGCTGTGGACGAGCAGGAGGGCGTCGGCCGCGATCAGGTAGAGGGTCTTGTCGTCCAACGCCGACGCCGCCTGTTACAGGCTCGTGAAAGCCCGGTAAAAGCGCAATATCCCTGCCTTGTCCGTGGCCTGGTCATCGCTGGCTTCGGCGCGAGTATTCATCCGATCGCGCTCGACGCTATCGTCGATATCCCTGTTTGTTCATACAGCTGTCGATTTCCCGGTAGACCTGCAGTCTAAGCTGGTCGAACTCGTCCTTGACCCGCATTTTGGCCTGGTCGGTGGATGCCTTGTCGAGGTCGGTATCTCTCGCTTCCTGCGCCCTCTCCAGGCCGGCGAGCTTGATTTCGATGCGGCAGGTCTTGCTCGCCTTTTCGAGCTGTTCGGCGGTCGGGCTGCTGCCGTCGAGCCTTGTCCAGTCGAGGCTTTTCTGGCATCCGGCGAGCAGGGCCAGGCCGGCAATGAGCAAATAAAGTCTAATTGATTTCATTGGTCTTACTCGTTCAACAGGGCTGTCATTTTACCGGTTTTCCGCCTTATCGCCTCCCTTTGTCATTGACCAGGCGCCATAGCCGGGCAGCAACATCACTGGCCGCGTTTGCGGCAGGCATCGGTTCGACATTCAACCGCCTAGAGCTCGATGCCGACGCGGCCGAGGATGGTAACCATCAGCCAGTAACAGGCGATGGTGATCAGAACCGACAGCCCCATGCTCAGATAAAAATTCAAACCCTGCTTCAGCAGCAGCGGCAGGCTGATAAACAGCGCCAGAGACGGCAGTACCAGCCAGAATATACCGGAGGCGAGCGACGCGACCTTGTCGACGTCGCGGGTATCGACATATAACCAGATCATCGCCAGTACCGAGACCAGCGGTACCGAGGCCAGTACCGCCGCGACCAGTGAACTGCGCTTCGAAATTTCAGCGATGGCGACGATCAGTAACGCCGAGATCGAAACTTTTACTATGTAATAAACCATAAAGTTAACCGCGTTCTGACATCTTTTCAGGGCATGGTGACAAAATGTCCCAGGTGTTCACGAATCTGATTGACGATCTGCTCGAGCT